>JALSHN010000395.1 GCA_026982215.1 Gammaproteobacteria bacterium | reverse complement strand
GAGGATGGTGTGTGGCATGGCGGGTTTCAGCGGTTCAGGCTCGCCATCATTTAATAGCGCCTTTGTTGCGTGCATGTTACAGACCGTCGGCGGTGGTGTCAGTTTCATGACGAGGGTTATCATGGCAGCCGCGACTGGTTAGGGAGAGGAATCATGGAGGTTTCCGTGGATCGTTATGCGGTGATGGGCAATCCGGTGGCCCACAGTCTGTCGCCGCTCATCCATCGCTGGTTCGCCGAACAGACCCATCAGGCGATGCGCTATGAGGCCATCGAGGTCCCCCGCGATGCCTTCGCCCGGGCAGTGGCCGAGTTCCAGGCCGAAGGCGGGCAGGGGCTCAATGTCACCGTGCCCTTCAAGGAGGAGGCCTATGCCCTGGCCCAGCGTCGCAGCGAGCGCGCCGAACAGGCCGGGGCGGTGAATACCCTGATCCTGGGTGAGGACGGCTCTCGCTATGGTGACAATACCGACGGGGTGGGGTTGGTGCGGGACCTCGAACGCCTGGGCTGGGCCGTGAAAGGCCGCCGTCTGCTGCTGTTGGGGGCGGGGGGCGCGGTGCGCGGGGTGTTGGGGCCGTTGTTGGCCCAAGGGCCGGCGGCGGTGGTGATCGCCAACCGGACCCTGCCCCGGGCCCAGGCCCTGGTGGAGCGGTTCGCCGCTCTGGGGGCGGTGGCGGCGCGGTCCTATGACCAGTTGGAGGCGACGGGATTCGACGTGGTGATCAATGGCACCTCGGCCAGCCTGGCCGGGGAGCTGCCCCCCCTGCCCGAGGCCTGCGTTCGCGAGGCCCACGTCTATGACATGATGTACGGTGCCCGACCGACGGCGTTCCTGGATTGGGCCCGCTCGGTGGGGGCCGGCGAGATCGCCGATGGTCTGGGGATGCTGGTGGAGCAGGCCGCCGAGTCGTTTTTCCTCTGGCGGGGGGTGCGGCCCCATACCGCCCCGGTGTTGCGCGATCTGCGGGACTATCTGGAACGGGGCTGTTGAGCGGGATGGATCGCGACTGGGCAGCCCGTTTCGCGGGGATCGAACGCCTCTACGGCCGAGAGGCGGCCGGCGACATCGCCGCCCTCCATGTCTGCGTGGTGGGCTTGGGCGGGGTGGGCGCGTGGGCGGTGGAGGCCTTGGCGCGCAGTGGGGTGGGGGCGCTCACCCTGATCGACTACGACACCATCGAGCCCTCCAACGTCAATCGCCAGCTTCCGGCGCTCACCGAGACCTTCGGCCGCAAGAAGGGTGCGGTGCTGGCCGAGCGGGTGGCGGGGATCCACCCCGGTTGCCGGGTGGAATTCATCGACGACTATCTCACCGACCGCAACCTGGCCACCCTGTTGGACCCAGCCAATGGCTATGGTTATGTGTTGGATGCCATCGACAGCATCCGTTTCAAGGCCGACCTCATCGCCTGGTGTAAGCGCCGCAAGCTGCCGGTGATCACCGTCGGTGGCGCCGGCGGGCTCACCGACCCCACTGCAATCCGGGTCCGTGATCTCTCCCGTACCCACAACGACGCCTTGGCGGCCAAGGTGCGTCAGCGGCTGCGCAGCGAGTACGGTTTCAGCAAGAATCCCCGGCGTTATTTCGGCGTGGATTGCGTCTATTCCATCGAGCAGGCCCGCTATCCCCGCCCCGATGGCACGGTGGGGCACGAGAAGCCGGGGATCCACGGGGTGTCGCTGGACTGCCGCTTTGGTTACGGCGCGGCGAGCTTCGTCACCGGGGCCTTCGCCTTCGCGGCGGTATCGCGCCTCATCGAGCGTCATCTGCGTCGGGCGGCGCGCCAGCGGGGTTAGCCGGGGTCTCGGCTGCGAGGATGCGGGCGAAGGTCTCCCGCAGCAGGGCATCCACCTGGCGGCGGCCGGGCAGGCCCAGGGCGGCGGCGCATTCGTCCCAGGGGCGTTTTTGCAACAGCCGCAGGATGAGGCCATGGCGGTGGCAGGGCTCCAGGCGTCGGCGCAGGGCGGGGGTGGTGAGGGCGCGCCAGGCGGCCACGGTGAGCGGGGCCATGGCTGCCTCCAACAGCCGGCGGTGATGGGCATAGGCCCGTAACTCGGCGGGGCGTTCCCGGCCGGCCATGGGGGGGAGACCGGGGAGGAGCGCGTCCACCCGTTCGGGATCCAGTTCGCGCAGGTGGTCGCTGAGGGCGTGGGGCAGTTGTTCGGCGAAGGCGGTGCGGGCCGCGGCCAGCAGCCGCTCTCCTGCCGGGGTGAGGGGGCGCAGCATCAACACCGAGTGTTCACCACTCACCGCCGAGCGCGACAGGCTGAGGCGGATGGGCAGAAGGCCGTTGGCGCGCCAGAAGCGGATCAGCTCGGGGGTGGCGCCGAAACTGGTGCCGAGATAATCCAACCCTTGAACCTCGGCCCAGCGGCACAGGGCCTGGAGCAGGGCCGAGCCCAGCCCCTGCCGCTGTCGGCGGGGGTGAACCGCCAGCCGCACCACTCGGGCGCCCTGCAGACGGGGGGCCTCGGCCAGGCCCAGGTGCACGGCCATGGATTCCGGCAGCAGGTGGCCGTGGGGACGGCGCTCGCCCCGCCATACGGCCTCGGCGAATTCTTCTTCGAACCCCCCTTCCCGGGCCACCAGGGCGCAGGCGCTCACCGCCTCCCCCTCACCTTGTATGAACACCGAGAGGTTGGGGCCGTCCAGCAGGTGGCGCAGGTCGGAGGGCCGGGTGCGGTAATGGGCGTCCACCAACAGGCCGAACAGCCGTCTCAGGCGGGGTTCGTCGTTGGCCAGGCGGTCGCGGTCCTCCGGGGCGTGGGGTGGGGGGGCGTCCCGGGTGGGGCCGGCCTCGGCATCCAGCAACAGCAAGCGATCGATCAGGGCCTCCACGGGATCGCCCTCGGCCCAGCGAATGGGCTGGCGCAGGTGGACGGTCCGCCAACCCCGGCTGCGGCGTTGCAGATGAGCTTGAAAGCGTAGGGCGAAGCCGCGGCCGCTGCCTTCGTAGCCGTGGAGGGTGGTGGCGTAGGCCACCCGGGGCCAGTGTTCCAGGATCGCCGCCAGTATCGGTGTGGGCAGGGCGGCGGCCTCGTCCACCAGGATCAAATCGGCCGCGGGGCGCTCGCTCAGCAGGGCATCGGCGGCGAGGAAACGCATCGCTCCCTGTTGCCAGTGCAGCCGGGTGGGGCCGCCGCGGGCGCCGGGTAGCAGGGCGGTGGCATGCTGGAACACCGCCCGGCTGGCCTGGGGGTGGGGTGCGGTGATCAGGATCCGCCGTCGGCCGGCCTGGAGTAGGCGGGCGGCGGCGATGCCCAGGGCGGCCGATTTGCCCCGGCCGCGGTCGGCGGTGAGCACGGTGGGGTGACGACGGGCGCCGAGGGCGGTCTTGAGTACCGCCTCCACCGCTCTCTGCTGGTCGCGGGTGGCGCAGTGGGGGTCGTCGGGGGCGGGGGGTGGGGGCGGGGCAGGCAGGGGTCGGGGCAGTCGGAGTGGGGCCTGCTGATCCAGGCGCAGGCCATGGGGATCGGCACTCAGCAGACGGGCCAGCCGGGCCAGGTAGCGCCCGCCCACCGCGCTCTCCGGCCAACCGGCCACTTGGATTCGTCGGCGGTAAGGGTCGGGATAGGAGGGCCAGTCCTGGGGGGGCGGGGTGAGCAGGCAGAACAGGCCGCCCCCCACCAGGGTGCCGCTCAGGGCCCCCAGGGCATCGGGGTCCAGGCCGGCGAAGGTGTCGATCACCAGGGCCCGGCACTCCTGGCCCAGGTAATGGGTGGCCCGGTGAGCAGGGATGGGGGAGATCCCCGGGGGGGCGTGGTCGCCACACCAGAAGACGGCCTCGGCGGAGAGTCCCCACAGTCTCAGTAATTCGGCGGCCTGCTCCCGGCACCAATCGGGCTCGCCGCTGATCCAGGTCGCCCGTCGATGATGAGTGGCGCCGTAACCGGGGGGGATCAGTGGACGGAGGAGGTGGGTCAGGTCCATGGAATATCGCCGTCTCGGAGTCTTCATTATCCTCTGTCGGAAAAATGAACACCACACCTTGAGAGCTGGGGAGATCGCCACCATGTGAACGGGTAGGAGGATTGGTTCGGAATGGAGGTTGGATGACCGAGTTACTGTTGTTACGCCATGGATTGGCCCTGGATCCAGAGGAGGCCCGGCGACGGGGGCTGAGTGATGCCGAGCGGCCGTTGACCGAAAAGGGGCGGCGGCGCTGCCGTCTGGCCGCCCGGGGCCTGGCCCGTTGGTTGGAGTCTGTTCCCAGGGTCCTCACCAGCCCGCTGCCCCGTGCCCGGGAGACGGCGGAGATCTTTGCCGATGCCCTCGGCGCCGAACTGGAGGTGGTGGATTGGTTGCGGCCGGGGGTGGATCCCCAGGCATGGTTTGCCAAGCCGGGTGGGGGGGGCGATCATGGTCGGGTGATGTGGGTGGGCCACGAGCCCCAGTTGTCCCGGGCCGTGGCCCTGGCCATCGGTGATGGAGGTGCCGCCGTGGAGATGAAGAAATCCGCGTGTGCCGCGATTCGTTTCCCTGATCTGCCCACGCTGGGGGGCGGAGAGCTGGCCTGGCTGTTGCCCCCTCGGCTGTTGCGTTTGTTGGGGGGCGAGTGATGGATCCCCATGGGATGGATGTGGCCGAGGGGGTGCGTTGGTGGGGCGAGCGCCAGTGTCGGCGGGCGGACGAGGCCCTGGGGGCCTGGCTGGCGGGTGATGCCGAGGGGCTGCACGATTTCCGGGTGGCGCTGCGCCGTCTGCTCAGCGTAGTGGAGACCTTCGAGCCGTTGCTGCGTTTGAAGGGGGCACCGCGCCGGCGTCTGAAACGGCTCATCCGCCGTACCAACGAGGCCCGCGACCTGGAGGTGGCGGCGGCCGAGGTGGCGGGATGGGCGGAGCGTTTGTCCGAGCCGGCGGCCACCGTGGCCCGGGAGTGGGCCGAGGCCTTGGCACAGGAGCGGGACCGGGCCCATGTGGAATTGCGGGCGGTATTGCCCCGCCTGTGGCGGCGCACGGGACGGCGGTTGGCAAAGGCCTTGAAAATCCTGGAGGCGCGCCGGCCGTTGTCCTGGGCCCAGGCGACGGCGGAAGGCGTGCGGGAGCGTGCCGATGCGCTGCGTCTGGCCCTGGCCAGGGTCTCCGGCCCTCGGGACGGTGCGGGCTTGCATCGGGCCCGCCTGGCCTGCAAGCGTCTCCGTTACCTGCTGGAGCCCTTCCGCGACTACGATGACGATGCCCGCCTGGCCGTGCTCCATTTGAAGGAATTGCAAGGGCTGTTGGGCGAGCTCCATGATCTGGAGGGCTTGCGTCGTCGGGCCGGGGCCCGCATGGCCCAGGGCTGTGAGTCCCAAATGCAGGCGTTGGCCGAGGCGGTGTTCTACAGCGGCGAGGAGCCCGCTTGGTGTCCTCCGCCGCTGTTGGGCTTGGTACGCGCCCTGGGTGAACGTCATCGGGAGGGCTATGCCGCCCTGGAGGCCTTTCGCAGTGATTCGGCCCGTTGGCATGGCCTGGCCCTCAGCGCGGCGGCGGTGTTGACCGAGCCGTTGCCACCGGCGGGGGGAGAGGAGAAATGAGTGCCGAGGGCCGGCAGATCGCCGCGGTGGATCTGGGCTCCAACAGTTTCCACCTCAAGGTCGCCCGGGTGGATGAACATGGCCGTCTCCAGGTGGTGGACCGGCTGCGGGAGATGGTGCGTCTCGCCGCTGGCTTGGATCCGTTCAGCGGCCGCCTCAGTGAGGAATCCCAGGCCCGGGCGCTGGCCTGTCTGGCCCGTTTCGCCCAACGATTGCGCGGCCTGCCGACCGAAGCGGTGCGGGTGGTGGGGACCAACACCCTGAGGCAGGCCAGCAATGCCGCCACGTTCATCGCCAAGGCGGAGGAGGTGTTGGGGCACGAGATCGAGGTCGTCTCCGGGCGTGAGGAGGCCCGCCTCATCTATCTGGGGGTGGCCGCCAGCGTCTCCGGTGACGAGCGCCGCCTGGTGATCGACATCGGCGGCGGCAGCACCGAGGTGATCGTCGGCGAAGGCTCTCGCCCCCTGGAGCGGGAGAGCCTGCACATGGGCTGCGTGAGCTGGACCCGGGATCATTTGAGCGAAGGACCGCTCACCGCCAAGACCTGGCGCCGGGCCGTGCTTGCCGCCCGGGCCCAGTTGGAGCCGGTGGAGGCCCGCTTCCGGGCCCTGGGCTGGGAACGGGTATTGGGTGCCTCGGGAACGGTGCGGGCAGTGGCCAAGATCCTCCAGGCCTTGGGTGGAGAGCCCGGGCGGATCACCCTGGCGGGGCTGGAGGCGCTGGGGGGGCGGCTGTTGCGCGAAGGGGTGTCGGGGCTGCCGGCCCTGGATCCCGCCCGCGCCCCGGTCCTTCCCGGCGGTCTGGCGGTGCTCACCGCCCTGTTCCAGGGGTTGGGGCTGAAGGCGATGGAGGTGGCCGACGGCGCCCTGCGTGAGGGCCTGTTGCTCGACTTGGTGGGCCGTATCTATCTCCATGAGGACGTGCGTGATGCCACCATCGAGGATCTCCAGCGCCGTTATCATGTGGACCGGGAGCAGGCCGCCCGGGTGGCCGAGACCGCCTTGATCTTGTGGGAGCGTACCGCACCGGCCCTCAAGATCGACGCGCCTCGATGGCGACAGGAGTTGGCATGGGCGGCCCGCAGCCACGAGATCGGGATGGACATCGCCCACAACCAGTATCACAAGCACGGGGCTTATATCCTGGAGAACGCCGATCTGGCCGGTTTTTCCCGCCAGGAACAACGCCGGTTGGCCCTGCTGGTGCGTCTGCACCGGCGCAAATTCGCGCTGGGGACACTGGAGGTGCTGGCAGACAAGAAAGAGCGGCGGGCGGTGCAACGGCTGGCGCTGTTGCTGCGGCTCGCGGTCCTGCTCCATCGGGGGCGGACGCCGTTGTCCCTGGATCTGGAACAGTGCCGGGTCGAGGCCGACAAGGGCCGGTTGGTGATCCACTTTCCTCCGGGATGGCTGGAGGCGCACCCCCTCACCCAGGCCGACCTCGAACAGGAGGTGGCCTATCTGGCAGCGGCCGAGTGGGAATTGGTGTTCTCTTGATGGCCTATTCTGGGCTTTGAGTGGGAGCTGGTCGGCAATTGCGGCGGCATTCTCGTTCTTGAGTAGGGATCATTCTGCATAACGAGCCAGCAGGGTCCGTTGGGCGCTGAAGGCCTCCTCGCCCTCGGCGGGCATCAGCCGCCGGTAACGGCCGTCTGCTTGCAGCACCCAGGCCTGGGTGTTGTCGCGCAGGTAGGCGTGCAGGTCGTCGATGATCCGTTGCTTGAGCGCTTTCTTGGTAATGGGGAAGGCGGTCTCCACCCGGTGGAACAGATTGCGTTCCATCCAGTCGGCGCTGGCGCAGAAGATCTCCGGCTGGCCGGCGTTCTCGAAGTAGTACACCCGGGTGTGCTCCAGGAAACGGCCGACGATGGAGCGGACCTCGATGGTTTCGGAGACGCCCTCGATGCCCGGGCGCAGGGCGCACATTCCCCGGACGATGAGCTGGATGGGAACCCCGGCCTGGGAGGCGCGGTAGAGGGCCTGAATGATCTGGGGTTCGGTGAGCGAGTTGATCTTGGCGATGATCCGGGCCGGCTTTCCGGCCTCCCGGTTGGCCCGCTCGCGTTCGATGCGCTCGATGAGTCCCTTGTGCAGGGTGAAGGGCGACTGCAGCAGCTTGTTGAGGTGGCTCACCTTGCCCAGGCTGGTGAGCTGGAGAAAGATGCGGTGGACGTCCTCGCCGATGGCCGGGTCGCGGGTGAGCAGACCGTAATCGGTGTAGAGACGGGCGGTGCGGGCATGGTAGTTGCCGGTGCCCAGGTGGACGTAGTGACGCAGTCGTTGCCCTTCCCGGCGGACCACCAGCACCATCTTGGCGTGGGTCTTGTAGCCGACGATGCCGTAGACCACGTGCGCCCCGGCCTCCTGCAGCCGGTTGGCCAGGGCGATGTTGGCCTCTTCGTCGAAACGGGCGCGTAGCTCCACCACCACGGTCACTTCCTTGCCGGCCCGGGCCGCCGCCACCAAGGCATCCACCACC
>JALSHN010000394.1 GCA_026982215.1 Gammaproteobacteria bacterium | reverse complement strand
CTGGAAGCAGCGCCTTGATCAATGGACGGGGTTGTGGCAGCGGCTGCCCCAGGTGGTCAGCGTCTTGTTGTTGCTGGGAGTGGCGGGGAGTCTGGCCCAATTGACGTGGCGGCTCTTGCCGCCGCCGCCCGCCGAGCCGCCACCTCCGCAGCTCACCCCGGCGACATCGGCCAGACCGGCTCCGGAAGACGACTGGGCCGCCCGTTTGTCGCGCGCCCATCTGTTCGGCCAGGCCCCAGAGGAAGTGGCGCCGCCGCCCCAGCTTCCCATCGAGGCGCCGGAAACCGCACTCAAGCTCACTTTGCGCGGGGTCTATCTGGCCGATGACCGCCGCCAGTCCCACGCCATCATCGCCGATGCCGGGGGCAGGGACCGCAGTTATCGCCCGGGAGATGCCCTGCCGGGAGGGGCGATCCTGAAGGAGGTCTATGCCGATCGAGTGATCCTGGAACGAAACGGCCGCCTGGAGACGCTGCGACTGCCCACCGAGTCTGGTGTCGCGCGCACCCCAGGCAGCCCCCGTTCCACCGTACGACGGACGAGCCGTTCCGGGGCGTTGACGCCTCCGCCCGAGGCGGGGCAGATTCTCGCCCAATACCGGGAACGCCTGCTCAATGATCCCCAGAGCGTGATGGACGTGGTGCGCGCCGAGCCTTACCGCCGGGGCGGGCGCATCGTCGGTTACCGGGTCTTTCCCGGGCGGGATCGCAAGCTGCTCTCCCAGGTGGGGCTGCAACCCGGTGACGTGATCACCGAGGTGAACGGCCTGGGACTGGACAACCCCCTGAATGGCCTGGAGATCATGCGGGATCTCCAGAACGCCTCCCAGGTGAGCGTGAAGGTCCTGCGCAACGGCGTGGAGCAGGAACTCTCCGTGTCCCTGCCCTGAGCCGGATTCAATTCTTGATGTACCCCAGGCTCTCCAGCTTGAGGAGGATCTCCTGGGCCGCCTCGTCGGGGGTGCAGTCACGGGTGTCGATACGCAGCTCCGGTTCCTCGGGGACCTCGTAGGGGTCGTCGATGCCGGTGAAACCCTTGATGAGCCCGGCACGGGCCTTGGCGTAGAGCCCCTTGCGGTCACGGGCCTCGCACACCTCCAGCGGCGTGGCCACGTGGACCTCGATGAAGCCGCCGTATTGGGAGATCATCCTGCGGACCTCTTTGCGGGTGGCGGCGTAGGGGGCGATGGGGGCGCAGATGGCCACTCCGCGGTGTTTGGTGATCTCCGCGGCCACGTAGCCGATGCGGCGGATGTTGAGGTCGCGGTGTTCGCGGGAGAAGCCCAGCTCCGAGGAAAGCATCTTGCGCACCCGGTCGCCGTCCAGCAGGGTCACCGGGCGGTCACCGCGTTCCAGCAGTTTCACCATCAAGGCATTGGCCAGGGTGGATTTGCCCGAGCCGGAGAGGCCGGTGAAGAACACGGTGAAACCCTGGCGGTGGCGGGGGGGATGGGTGCGCCGCAGCTCTTCCACCACCTCCGGATAGGAGAACCAGGCGGGGATCTCCAGGCCCTCTTGGAGGCGGCGGCGGAACTCGGTGCCGGAGATGTTGAGTACCGTCTCCCCCGGTTTCACCTCGCTCAGGGGGCGGTATTCGGCCTTCTCCTCCACATAGACCATGGCCTCGAAGGGCACCATCTCGATGCCCAGTTCGTCCTGGTGGCGGGCCACCAGCTCCTGGGCGTCGTAAGGGCCGTAGAAATCCTCGCCTTGGGAGTTCTTGCCTGGCCCGGCATGGTCGCGACCGACGATGAAGTGGCTGCAGCCGTGGTTCTTGCGGATGATGGCGTGCCACAGGGCCTCCCGCGGGCCGGCCATGCGCATGGCCAGGGGCAGCAGACTCAAGGCGGTGGTCTGGGCCGGGTAGTGTTTCAGCAGGTGCTGGTAGCAGCGCACCCGGGAGTAGTGGTCGATGTCCCCCGGTTTGGTCATTCCCACCACCGGGTGGATCAACAGGTTGGCTTGGGCCCGCTGGGCGGCGCGGAAGGTGAGTTCCTGGTGGGCGCGGTGCATGGGGTTGCGGGTCTGGAAGGCGACGATGCGGCGCCAGCCCCATTTCTCGAACAGGGCGCGCAGTTCGGCCGGTTCGTGGCGCAGGTGGGTGAAGTCGTAATGTTGCGGCCGGTTGATCCCCACCACCGGCCCGCCCAGATAAACGGCACCGGCCTGGTGATGGAGATAGTGCACCCCCGGGTGGGCTGGATCGTCGGCCCCGAACACGGCTTCGGCCTCTTCGTGCTTGTCGGGCACCCAGATGTCCTCCACCGCCATCACTGCAATCAGCAGGCCCTCGGGGTCACGCAGGGCGATGGACTCGCCGGGGGTGAGGGTGTCGGCGAACTCGGGAGTGACGTCCAGGGTGATGGGCATGGGCCACAGGGTGCCGTCGGCCAAGCGCATCTCCTCGACCACCCGTTGGTAGTCCGCCTGGCTCATGAAGCCCTCCAGCGGTGAGAAGCCGCCAGAGAGGATCAGTTCCAGATCACACAACTGCCGGTGGCTGAGGTCCCAGTCCTTGAGACTGGCGCTGGCCTCGATCAGGGCCTCGCGGGTCTCGCCATCGGCGTAACGGATTTTCAGTTCCCCTCCATGGGGGGCGATGAGATCGGTCATGGTGTCCTCATGTGGCAGTATCAACAGATCAAGGGAGGTCGGCGGTGGCGGAATTCTACCCGAAAAGGCCGTTTTCAGCCCGGTTTCATGGAGTGGGGTCAGGATGGTGTCCATGAAGAAAGCGGTTGTTTCCCTCATCGCCCTGCTGCTCTGCGGGGTCGCCTCCCCCCTCTCGGCTCACGAGGGCGAGGAGAGTGATTGGGAGCAGGCGGCGCGGATGGCGCAGGAGGGACGGATTCACCCCTTGGACGAGATCGTCGAGGATGCCCTGCATCGCCAACCGGGCAGGTTGCTGGAGGTGGAATTCGAGCGTCTGGGGCGCCGTTGGGCCTACGAAGTGGAGATACTCGATGCGGCGGGGACGGTGTGGGAGCTCTATTATGATGCCGAGACCGGGCGGTTGTTGAAACAGGCGCCTTCGGACGACGAGGACGACTGATGCGTATCTTGCTGGTGGAAGACGACGTGGCGTTGCAGCGTTCGTTGGCGGCGCAACTGCGGCGGGCGGCCTATGCAGTGGATACGGTGGCCGATGGCGTGGAGGCGGAGTATCTCGGTGACGAGGAGGCCTACGACGGGGTGATCCTCGATCTGGGGCTGCCCGGCCGGCCGGGTCTGGAGGTATTGCGTCACTGGCGCTCGCGGGGTAACCGGGTGCCGGTGTTGGTGCTCACCGCCCGCGATGCCTGGCATGAGCGGGTGGACGGCCTCAAGGCCGGTGCCGACGATTATCTGGGCAAGCCTTTTCATCCCGAGGAATTGCTGGCTCGCTTGGAGGCCTTGTTGCGCCGGGCCTCGGGGGCGGCGCCGGGGGAGCGCTTGGAGGTGGGCGAGGTGGTCTTGGACGAGGATCATCAGCAGGTGCGGGTGGGCGCCGGCCCGGCTCAACCCTTGACCGCCACCGAGTACCGCCTGTTGCGCTACTTCTTGCTCCATCCCGGCAAGGTGCTCTCCAAGCAACGTCTCACCGATCACGTCTATGCCTACGACGACGATCGTGACAGTAACGTCATCGAGGTCTATGTGCGTCGGCTGCGGAAAAAGATCGGTGCCGAGCGCATTCGTACCTTGCGCGGTCAGGGTTACGTCTTCGAGGCCTCGTGAGCGCGCCCTCGCTTCGCCGCCGGTTACAGGCCGGTCTCAGTCTCTCTTTGATTTTCTCTCTCGGCCTCTATGGGGTGTGGAACGTGGTGAATCTGCGTGACACCGGCGAGGCTTTGATCACTGCCCGCCTGGCGGACGATGCCGAGAGCCTGGTGGCGTTGCTGGAATTCGATGACCAAGGTCGTCCGCGTTTCCCCGAATCGGCACTGCCGCGTTTCTTTCATCGTGCCTACAGCGGTCATTATTTCCTGGTGATCGCCGGCGACGAACACCTGGCCTCGCGCTCTTTGTGGGGGCATCCCTTGCCGCTGGAGCGCCTCCCCCCCGGTGAGGTGAGGCTGCGTCATCTGGATGGACCGCTGGACCAGCATCTGCTGGTGCGCCTGGCCGGTTATCGCAAACAAGGGCGGGGGTTCACCTTGGTGTTGGCCGAGGATTTGTCGCAGATGGAGTCCCGCCTGAACCGCAGTCTGCTGCAGGTGGCGATGTGGAGCTTGGCGGTGTTGCTGCTGGTGTTGTGGGTTCAGGCCCGGGTGGTGCGGCGTACTCTGATGCCGCTGGAACGGATCCAGGCGCAGATGCGGCAGATGGAACGCGGCGAGCGGGAGCGGTTGGACGAGGCGGTACCGGCCGAGATCCAGCCCCTGGTACGTGAGCTCAATCGTTTGGTGGCGCATCTGGAGGGGCGGTTGCGGCGCTCGCGTGAGGGGTTGGGCAATCTGGCCCATACCCTCAAGGGGCCACTGGCGGTGTTGGCCCAGTTGGTGGAGCAACCGCCGCTGCAGGCTCACCCCGTTCTCCAGGCCCAATTCCGCGAAACCTTGGAGCGGCTGAGTGAACGGGTGGAGCGGGAGTTGAAGCGGGCGCGCCTGGCCGGTGAGGGGGTGGGAAAGGCGGTGTTCGTCCCCGGGGAGGAGGTGCCGACCCTGGTGGATTTGGTGCGTCGGGTCCATGGGCGCGCCTCGTTGTCGATCCATTACCGCATCCCGCCGGGGGTCCGTTATCGCATCGATCGTGAGGATGCCTTGGAAATCCTCGGCAATCTGTTGGACAACGCCGTCAAGTGGGCACGTTCCACGGTGTGGCTGGAGATCGCGGCGCTGGATCATCTCTGTGTGCGGGTGGAGGACGACGGCCCCGGCGTTCCCGAGGCGGAACGCCCGCGCTTGTTGGATCGGGGCGCACGTCTGGACGAACGTCGGGAAGGGCAGGGGTTGGGACTGGCCATCGTCCGTGAGGCGGTGGCGCACTACCGCGGCGCACTCCGGCTGGAGAGTGGGGAACGGGGAGGATTGCGCGTGGTGGTCGAGCTGCCGTCGGCGCGGCGTCTCAGCCCCGCCGCGGGGGCTGGTGTAGATGGTGCCAGCGATTGACGATGATGCAGAACAACTGCGCGGTGCGTTCGGCGTCGTATTTGGCCGAATGGGCCTCTTCGTCGTTCCATTCCAGTCCGGCGGCCTGCACCGCCAGCGCGAGCACGGTCTGGCCGAAGGCCAGCCCGCCCAGGGTGGCGGTATCGAAGGTGGAGAAGGGATGGAAGGGATTGCGTTTGATCCCGGTACGGCGCACTGCGGCATTGAGGAAGTTCAGATCCAGTATGGGGTTGTGGCCCACCAGGATTGCCCGGGAGCAGCCCATGTCTTTCACTGCCTTGCGCACCGGTTGGAAGATCCGTTGCAGGGCCTCCTGTTCGGAGATGGCGAAGCGGAAGGGGTGATAGGGGTCGATGCCGGTGAAGGCCAGGGCCTCGGGCTCCAGGTTGGCGCCGGGGAAGGGCTCCACATGGGCGTGATGGATCTCGCCCACGTGCAGGTCTCCGTGTTTGTCCATCCGTGGGATCACCGCGGCAATCTCCAGCAGGGCGTCGCGCTCGTGGTTGAAGCCCGCGGTTTCCACATCCACCACCACCGGCAGGAAACCGCGGAAGCGGTTGGCCATGGTGGGTTGTTCGCGGAAACGGGGGATGGGCAGCAAGGGCTTGGACATGAGTGCTTAGACCTTCAGACGCCAGGAGGTTTCGCTACCGGCGCGCAGGGGCACGATGGATTCGTCTCCCACTGGGATGCTTTCGGGAATGGGGTGGGGTTCTTTGACCAGTGTGACGGTGCCGGTGTTGTGGGGCAGGCCATAGAAATCGGCGCCGAAGCGGGCGGCGAAGTCGGCCAGGCGATCCAGGGCCCCGGCGTCCTCGAAGGCCTCGGCATAGAGTTCCAGGGCGGCGTGGGCGGAGTAGATGCCGGCACAGCCACAGGCCGATTCCTTGGCGGAGCGGGGGTGCGGGGCGCTGTCGGTGCCGAGGAAGAACCGGGGATCCCCGCTCACCGCCGCCTCCAGCACCGCCCGCCGGTGGTGCTCGCGTTTGAGCACCGGGAGGCAGTAGTGGTGCGGCCGCAGCCCGCCTTGGAACAGGGCGTTGCGGTTCATCAGGATGTGCTGGGGGGTGATGGTGGCGGCGGTGTTCTTTTCCTGTGAGCGGACGAAGGCGATGCCCTCGGCGGTGGTGACGTGTTCCAGCACGATCTTCAGTTCCGGCAGCCGTTGGCGCAGCGGTGCCAGGGTGCGGTCGATGAATACTGCCTCGCGGTCGAAGACGTCCACCTCGGGGTCGGTGACCTCGCCGTGCACCAGCAAGGGGACGCCGTGTTCGGCCATGGCCTCCAGCACCGCCTGGCAGCGGTCCAGATCGCGCACCCCGGCGCTGGAGTGGGTGGTGGCGCCGGCGGGGTAGAGCTTCACGCCCAACACCCAGGGGGTCTCGGCGGCGCGATGGATCTCCGCCACCGGGGTGTCTTCGGTGAGGTAGAGGATCATCAACGGCTGGAAGCCCGTTCCGGGAGGCAAGGCGGCGAGGATGCGCTCGCGGTAGGCGGCGGCCTTCCCCACCGTGGTCACCGGGGGGACGAGGTTGGGCATCACTCCGGCGCGGGCGAAGCGGGCGGCGCTGTCGCCCACCACTGCACGCAGCATCGCCCCATCGCGCAGATGGAGGTGCCAGTCGTCGGGGCGTGGGAGGGTCAGGGTGATGGGCATGGCTCGGCTCGTGGAGCCGGATTATGCCAAACAGGGTAGAAAAGGGAAGGGCGCTGCCCTTCCATGGATTCAAAAGGCCAGGTCGAAGCCGGTGAGCAGGTAGTGCTCGCGGGTGTCGTGGCCGATGCCGTCCACGCGACCGTCGGCGGCGAGGAAATCGACGTTGACCTCGATGATACCTTTGACATTGCGCATGAAATAGTGGCTGGCGGTGAGGGTGAGGCTGTTGACGGCGATGCCCTGGTAGAGGGTGGCGCTGTTTTTGAAGTCACCGGCATCGGCATAGTTGTAGAGCAGGGAGTAGCTGCGGCGTTCGCTGCGGATCCAGTCGAGGCCGATGAAACCACCCCACCAGCGGTTGTCGCGCCCTTGGTGGAAGAAATCTTGCCAGTGGTTGTCGAGCAGTTGCGCGAACCAGTAGAGATCGCCCCGTTGTCCGGAGAGGTCGAGGCCGACGATCCATTTGTCGCCATTGCCGCGGCCGTCGGCGCCGGGTTGGCGCCCAAACAGGCCGAACACCCCGGCGTTGACGCCGTTCCAGTCGCTGCCCGTCCCCAGGCGGGCGAACAGGCTTTTGAAGGTGCCGTTGTCGAAGGCCCGGTCCGGGCGGGCGTAGCCGCCGCTGTTGATCTTGGCGTTGGCATCGATGCCGTTGCCGTTGGTCATCCCCAGGTCGAGGCTCAAGGGGCCGAGGGTGCCGCTCAGCAAGGCGCCGCGGTCGTAGGTGATGCCGCTCATCCGATAGGCGAGGAAATCTTGGAAGGTGAGGCGGGTCTCCCGGGGGAACATCAGGTCGGAGATCTGGAATTGACCCAGGGTGAGTCCCCAGCCGCTGCCTAAGACGTCGTCGTGGGCGATCCAGGCGTCCTCGACCACCGTCTCGCCGTTGGCACCTTTCTCCGCCAGGATGGCGTAGAAGTAGTAACTGATGTGGTCGCTCAATGGGGCACCGGAGAGGATCTTGATGAGATAGGGGGCCTGGAAGTCGAGACGGGGGGCGGCGAGAGTGCGCCCTTGGTCGTCCTGGGCCCGGGCGCTGCGGGCCTGGACGTAGCTCTGAGCGCGGATGGCGAGGGGGACCTGGCGGGGCAGGGCAAGCTGCGGGTCACCGGTGTCCAGGGTCATGCGTTCGCGCCAGTCGGGAAGACGGATGTTGTCGGCGAGGAATTGTTGGCCGAAGGCATTGAGTTTGGGAAAGGCGGCATGGCAGGCGGCGCAGCTCATGCCGGTCTGGCGGGCAAAGGCGGGGTTGGCCTGGGTGAACGG
>JALSHN010000393.1 GCA_026982215.1 Gammaproteobacteria bacterium | reverse complement strand
GCCCCCTTGGAGGCCTTGTTGCAGGATTTCGAGGCGATGGAGACTTGGCGGGCGGAGGATTTGCACCGCCGGGTGGTGGCCACTGCCGAGCGCTTCGACCTCAAGTTGGGCAAGGTGGCTCAGCCGCTGCGGGTGGCGGTGAGCGGGCGGACGGTGTCGCCGCCCATCGATGTGACCCTGGAGCTTCTGGGGCGGGAGAAGACCTTGGCGCGGCTGCGTCGGGCGTTGGATTACATCGCCGAGCGGGCGGGCTGATTCACTCCCCCTCTTCGGCGGCGCGGGTCTCCAGCTCCTCCCAGCGGGCCAGGCATTCCTCCAGTTCCTTTTCCACTTGGCTCGCCCGTTCCAGGGCGGCGCGCAGTTGGTCCTTGTCGCCTTGATAGAGGCTGGGGTCGGCGAGGCGTTGCTGGAGTTCGTGCTGTTCGGTCTCCAGGGCCTCGATGCGCTGGGGTAGCTCCTCCAGTTCCCGTTTTTCCTTGTAGGAGAGGCCGCGGCGTTGACGACGGGGCCGGGGTTTGGGGGCACGGCGCCCGGCGGTGGCCTTGGCTGGCTCGCGCCGGGGGGTGCGGGCGGCGGATTGGCGCAGGGCCTCGCTGGCGCTGCCGATGTATTCGCTCACGCGGCCCTCGCCTTCGAAGATGAGGGTGGAGGTGACCACTTGATCGAGGAAGGCGCGGTCGTGGCTGACGATCAACAGGGTGCCGTCGAAGTTGAGCAGCAGCTCTTCGAGCAGTTCCAGGGTCTCCACGTCCAGGTCGTTGGTGGGTTCGTCCAGCACCAGGACATTGGCTGGACGGGTGAACAGCCGGGCCAGTAGCAGCCGGTTTCTCTCCCCCCCTGAGAGGCTGGATACCGGGGAGTGGACCCGCTGCGGGGGGAAGAGGAAGTCCTTGAGGTACCCCACCACGTGGCGGGATTTGCCTTGGACGGTGACCCGGTCGCCCACCAGGTCGAGGTTTTCCAGCACGGTCTTTTCCGGGTCCAGGGCGTTGCGCTTTTGATCGAAGTAGGCCACTTGCAGGCGGCTGCCCAGGTGGACCTGGCCTTGGTCGGGGGGGAGGTGGCCGAGGATGACCTCCAGCAGGGTGGATTTGCCGGCGCCGTTGGGGCCGATGATGCCGATGCGGTCGCCGCGGAGGATGGTGAGGTCGAGCTCGCGAATCAGCTCTCGTTCACCACGGCGTACGCTGACGCCGCGCAGTTGGGCCACCAGCCGGGCGGAGAGGTCGCCACTGCTGAGGGTCATTTGGGCGCGGCCGGGCCCTTGGTGGCGGGCGGCCCGTTCGGCCCGCAGACGCTCCAGGGCGCGGACGCGGCCTTCGTTGCGGGTGCGGCGGGCCTTGATGCCTTGGCGGATCCAGGCCTCTTCCTGGGCCAGTTTCTTGTCCAGCCGGGCGTTTACTCGGGTTTCGATGGCCTCCCGCTCGGCCTTCTTCTCCAGGTAGTTGCGGTAGTCGCCCGGCCAGGAGCTGAGGCGGCCGCGGTCCAGTTCGAGGATGCGGGTGGCGAGGCGTTGCAGAAAGGCGCGGTCGTGGGTGATGAACAGCAGGGTGCCGTGCCAGGCGGTGAGGAAGTCTTCCAGCCATTGGATGCCGGCGATGTCCAGGTGGTTGGTGGGCTCGTCCAGCAATAGCAGGTCGGGGTCGGAGACCAGTGCGCGGGCGAGCAGGGCGCGCCGGCGCACGCCGCCGGAGAGGCGGGCGATGGGGGCCTCGGGGGGGAGGGCGAGGCGGCTGATGGCCTCCATCACCCGTTGTTCCAGCCGCCAGCCGTCGGCGGCCTCCAGGGCCTGTTGGGCGCGCTCCAGTTCGGTGAGGGCGTCTGCTTCACCCTGGGCCAGGCGGGCGGCGGCGCGGTGGTAGGCGCGGATGTGGGCGCCGGTCTCGGCCAGGCCTTCGGTGACGATCTCCAGCACGGTGCGGGGGTCATCAGGGGGGAGGTCTTGGGCGAGGTGGGCGATGCGCAGTCCCGGGCGGATCCACAGTTCGCCGTCGTCCAGGGCCTGGGCGCCGCGCAGGACGTTCATCAAGGTGGATTTCCCGGCGCCGTTACGGCCCACCAGGCAGACGCGTTCACCGGGATCGATCTGGCAGTGGGCACCGTCGAGCAGGGGATGGTGGCCGAAGTCGAGGCGGGCGTCTTGCAGGCGGATCAGGGGTGGCATGGTGGGAAGGCAAAAAAGACCGGCGGGCATGGTGGACCATGTCCGCCGGTTTGACAAGGGCCGCCGTTGCGGCCGTTCCGCCTCTTCGGAGAGGGATCAGAAACGGGCGGTGAGGCTGGCGCGAACGGTGCGCGGCAGCACGGGGTGGAAGTGGATGTCGTTCACCGGCGCAGCCTCGCCCTGCAGTTGCGACTCGTAGTAGTAGTCGATGGCGCTGTCCTCGGCATCGAACAGGTTGAGGATCTCCACACTGGCCTCCAGGCCGCGCTTGAAGCGGTAACCGATGTCGGTGGAGACCAGGAAGGTAGCTTCGGAGCGCACCGAGTTGTCTTCGATGAGCGGCCGGGGGCCGAAGTAGCGGACCCGCAGGCCACCGTTCCACCCCCGGGGCGGGTGATAGCTCACCCCCATGGAGGCGACGCCCTCCACCGCGCCGGGGATGCGGTCGCCGGCGGGGTCGTCGTCGGTGAAGCGGGCCTGGGAGTAGGCCAGGTCGGCATCAATGATGAGGTGATCCTTCGGAGTGACGTAGACCGAGGCCTCCACGCCGGTGCGCCGGCTGGGGCGGCTGGGTTCGGTCATGCCGGCATCGCCCACGAACAGCAGTTCGGAGTCCATGTCCAGTCGCCA
Source organism: Gammaproteobacteria bacterium (assembly GCA_026982215.1). GTDB lineage: Bacteria > Pseudomonadota > Gammaproteobacteria > S012-40 > S012-40 > S140-43. The sequence goes on along the minus strand of JALSHN010000393.1, from coordinate 5,349 downwards.
CAGGGCCAGGGCGAGCTGGGTCTTGGGGAGGATGGCGCTGCGCAGACCGAGATCGAAGCCGGTGGCCGGCACCAGCAGATCCACCTTGTCCACGCTCTGGTTGGGGTTGGTGGGATCGACGGTCATGGTGGCGCCGCGGGCGTCGTTGGAGTGGTAGCCGCGGCCGACGTTGACGAAGAACTCGCTCTTGGACCATGGCCCCATGATCACGCTCAGTTTGGGGCTGATGAGGGTGGCGCTGGCATCACCGGAGTTGGCGGCCAGGTTGCTGTCCACCGTGGTCTGGCGCAGGTCGGCGCGCACACCGGCGACGGTACGCAGCCAGTCGTTCCAGCGGGCGTCGTTCTTGGCGTAGACGCCGTAGGCACCCAGTTTCACCTGGTCGGCGCGGACGGTGGACAGGCGCTGGCGTTGTTTGGTCTTGTGCAGCGAGACATCAATGTCGTCGTAGCGGATCTCCACTCCCACCTGGGTCTCGGAATCGATGTTGCCGAAGGGGGTGAGCCAGGCGCGCGAGGCCTGGAAGCCATAGGTGTAGCGGTCGTCCACCTGTTGGAATTGGTCACCGTTGACCGGGTCTTCCATGAAATAGGTGAAATTGGAATAGAGATTGAGATAGTCGTTCTTGACGTAGGCCAGGATGCGGTCGGAGTGGGTAGCCTGTTCGTTCCAGCCCTCGAACGAGAAGGCGGTGCGCCGGGCGATGCCCCCGTCACTGGGATCGAGATTGCCCCAACGACTGATCAGCCCTTGCTTCACTGCGCGCAAGGGGATCTGGTCGGTGGCGGTCCAGCGATTGTCATAGGCCATGCCGGTGACGCTGTATCCCCGGGCCTGGCTGCCCTGGGTGTAGCGGATCACCGAGTTGAGTTTGCGCAGATCCTGCGGCACGTCCCAGGGGCCGTCATCGATGCCCAGTTCGAGGGCGTAGAGCAATTTACCGCCCATGAAATCACCGCTTTGGGCTCCTAACAGGCGGTAATAACCGTATTGGCCCACTGTGGCGGAGAGAAGGTCTTTGTCCAGTTCGGTGGCGTAGTGGAGTTTCACCGCCCCGGCACTGGAGAAATCACCAATCTCTGCGTAATAAGGCCCCTTCTTGTACTGCACCGCTTCCACCAGTTCGGGAATGAGGAAGTTGAGGTCGGCCCAGCCCTGGCCGTGGCCGTGGGTGGGTTGGTTGATGGGGACCCCGTCCAGCGAGATGGCGATGTCGGTGCCGTGATCGAGATTGAAGCCGCGCAGATAGTATTGGTTGGCTTTACCCTCGCCGGAGTGCTGCGAGACGATCAAACCGGGTACTACCTCGATGATCTCGCCGGGGCGCTGGATGGGGCGGTTCTCCAACTGCTCGGCGGTGACGGTGCCGACGGTGGCCGATTCGGCGGTGCCGGCCAGCCCCCCTTCGCCTTCCACCACCACGGTCCCCATTTCCAGGGTCTGGATACCACCGGCCCAGGCGCTTCCTGCACCGAAGAGGGCCGCCAGGGCGAGATGCAACGGTTTGATCTTCATCTTGACTCCTCCGTGTTTTCTGTGGGTCTAAAGACCCAGGTCTTATTCTCAAGTATGAAGAATATTTAATACTTCATACTCAATCAACCTAGGAAATCGGTCAGGTATGGGGGCGCTTTAGGGTGACTTTAGGGTGAGAAGAGCGTTCAGGGACGGGTTTGTAGCAAACGGGTGGTGAGGCGGACACCGAAGCCAGTGATTTCACTGGCGATATGGCCCAGTCCACCCTTGCGCCGCGCTGGGGCGAGGTCCAGATGCAGCCACGAGATGTCTTTGGGCACAAAACGGGAGAGGAAACGAGCGGCGAGGATGTGATCGGCCTCGGTTTCCAGGGCGCATTGCTTGATGTCAGCCACCTCACTTTCCAAGGCCTGGTCGTAATCGGCATCCATGGGGAAGGGCCAGACTCGTTCACCGGTCTCCCGCCCCAGCGCCTGGGTATGGTGGGCAAGGTCGGGATCAGGACTGAAGGCGCCGGCATAGCGGTCCCCCAGCGCTTGGACACAGCTTCCGGTGAGGGTGGCCAGGTCGATGATCAGCCTGGGGGGTTCACGGGCCGCTAAGGCCAGGGTGTCGGCCAGCAACAGGCGCCCTTCGGCATCGGTATGGACGATCTCCACTGTGGTGCCCTGGAGGGTGGTGACCACCTCGTTGGGGCGGTAAGCCGCCGGCCCGATGGGGTTGTCGGCCAGGGCCAGCCAGCAATCCACGGGTTCGGGATGATCCAGGCGGGTGAGGGCGAGCAAGGTCCCCACCGCCACCGCCGAGCCGGCCATATCGGCATGCATGCCGAACATGTGGCGGGCGGATTTGAGATTCACCCCGCCGGTATCGAAGCAGACTCCCTTCCCCACCAAGGCCTTGGGTGGGCCATCGGTGCCGGGAGGACGGTAGCGTAAATGGACGATACCGGCATCGTCTTCGGCACTGCCGCGGATCACCGCCAGAAAGGCCCCCGCCCCCAGATCGCGCAGGCGATAGCGATCGAAGAACGTCATCTCCCAGCCCTCGGCCTGGGCCAGACCCTCCAGACGCTCGCGATAGGCAGCGGGCGTGAGTTCATTGCTGGGCAGGGCGGTGAGGGATCGGGCCAGGTTGTTGCCTTCGGCGCAGGCCACCGCCCAGTCGATGAGAGCGGAATCGACCGAGGCGCCCACTAGATGGATGGCGGGTATGACCGGGTCGGGAGCGTTCTTGCCGAAATGGGGCAGGCGGTGGGCGCCGCAGAGCAAGGCGGAGACGAGGGCATCCGCAGCCTTATCCCAATGCCCGGGATCGCCAGGGGGAAAGACCACGGCCACCGCCTCGGCACCCCGGGCCAAGTGAGGGGAGACAGCGCGGCGGGCGGCCTCCAGATGGGTGAACGTATCATCCCCGGGTCCCGCCTCCAGGCGAGTCACCCAGCCGCCTTGCGGGGTGGGTAGTTGCGCCAGCGCTGGACCTCTGCCGTAGAGTTCCCGTTGCAGATGTTGGCGCCAGGCAGGTGGCAGGGGAAGGGGCTGCAATGCGTCCGGATCCTCGCTCACCACGATCCAATGGCGCAAGCTTTCCAGGCGCTCGCGGTTGAGAGTTTGGAAGTGGATTTCGGCCATGGTGACGCGGGCTTTGCTTGACCTCTTCCGGCAAAACGCCGATCATAGCGCGTTTTCAGCCCGCGGGCACGAGAAAATTCGCCATTATCCGCGGAAAATCAGAAACTTGCGGTAAGGAGCCCCATGAACGTCGCAGACAAGAAACGGCTGCTCAGAGAGATGCTCTTTGCGCGGCGCTTCGAGGAGCGTTGCTACGAGGCCTACGTGGAACGCAAGATCGGCGGTTTCCTCCACCTCTATCCCGGCCAGGAGGCCTGTGTGCACGGGGTGATGGAGGCGGCCCGTCCCGGTCACGACTATGTGATCACCGGCTATCGGGACCACGTCCATGCCATCAAGTGTGGCACCGATCCCAAGGCAGTGATGGCCGAGCTGTTCGGGAAAGAGACGGGGTGTTCCAAGGGGCGTGGGGGCTCCATGCACTTGTTCGACGTGGAGCATCGTTTCATGGGCGGGTATGCCCTGGTGGGCGGCCCCTTCCCCCTGGCCGCCGGCATGGCCAAGGCCATCAAGATGAAGGGCGGGGACGAGATCGCCATCTGCTTCCTTGGGGATGCCGCCAACAACCAAGGCACCTTCCATGAATCCATGAACATGGCCGCGGTGTGGAACTTGCCGGTGCTCTACGTCTGCGAGAACAACCTCTATGGCATTGGCACCCGCATCGACCGTTCCACCGCCGTGCTCGACCAGTACAAGCGGGTTTGTGGTTATGGCATCGAGGCCGCCCAGGAAGATGGTCAGGACGTGGAGAAGGTCTATGCCGCCGCCAAGAAGGCGGTGGATTATGTCCGCTCTGGTAAAGGGCCTTATTTCCTGGAGCTGCTCACCTACCGTTACCGCGGCCACTCCATGTCCGATTCCAATGCCTACCGGGAAAAAGAAGAAGAACGGGCCTGGAGCAAGCGTGATCCCATCATCATCCTCCGTGATCGCCTCATCGAGGCCGGTGAGCTGACCCTGGACGATTACAAGCAGATGGACAACGAGATCCTCGACGAAATCGAGAACGAGATCATCAAGTTCGCCGAAGAATCTCCGGAGCCCAAGGTGGAAGAGCTGGAGAAATACGTCTTGGCGGAGAACGATCCTTGGGTGAAAGGAGGGGTGAACTGATGGCGCAGATGATGTACTGGGAGGCGATCCGCCGCGCCCACGACGAGGAAATGGCCCGTGACCCCCTGGTGATCGCCATGGGGGAAGACATCGGCGTCGCCGGGGGGACCTACAAGGCAACCCAAGGACTCTACGACAAATACGGCCCTGAGCGGGTCATCGACACCCCCATCTCCGAGAATGGCTATACCGGGTTGGGCATCGGCGCCTCCTTCCTGGGCGTGCGCCCCATCATCGAGATCATGTCGGTGAACTTCGCTTGGCTGGCCACCGACCAGATCATCAACACCGCCGCCAAGGTGCGCTACATGTCCGGTGGACAACTGGGCGCCCCGGTGGTGATCCGCTCCCCCGGCGGTACCGCGCACCAGCTCGGCGCCCAGCACTCGGCGCGGATGGAAAAGGTGTTCATGGGCATCGCCGGTCTGCGGGTGGTGACGCCGTCCAACCCCCGCCAGGCCTACGGCTTGCTGAAATCGGCGGTGCGTTGCGACGACCCGGTGTTCATCAACGAACACGAGCTCATGTACAACATGAAGGGCGAGGTGCCCGACGAGGAATACTTCCACCCCCTCGAGGGTTCCGAGATCGCCCGTGAAGGCAGCGACATCACCCTGTTCGGTTACAACATCTCCGTGCACTGGTGCCTGCAGGCGGCGGAGACCCTCGCCAAGGAACACGGCATCGAGGCCGAAGTGGTGGACCTCTATGCCCTGAATCCGCTGGATCGCGAAGGGATCGTCGCCTCGGTGAGCAAGACCCACAAGGCGGTGGTGGTGGAAGAGGCCGAGGCCCCGGTGGGGGTGGGCTCCGAAGTCATGGCGATCCTCAACGAAGACTGCTTCTTCGAACTGGATGCCCCGCCGGCACGGGTTTCCGCCAAGATGGTGCCCATCCCCTACAACCGTGCCCTGGAAAAGGCCGCCATCCCCAACGCCAAGGACGTGGTCGCCGCCGTCCTCAAATTGTTCGGGCGCTGAAGGAGACACCATGGCCGAGCCTTATGTGATCAAGATGCCCCAGCTCTCGGACACCATGACCGAGGGCGTGATCGTCTCCTGGGAGAAGCAACCGGGCGACAAGATCGAACGTGGCGACGTGGTGGCCACCGTGGAGACCGACAAGG
>JALSHN010000392.1 GCA_026982215.1 Gammaproteobacteria bacterium | reverse complement strand
AGGCGGGCATCATCATGCCATGGAGGACGAAGCCCACCACCCCATGGAAGCCCTCACCCAGGCGTGCCAAGACATCGTGTTCGGGGGCGACGTAGATCACACCCTGGAAGAAATCGCCGAACAACAACGGCCCGATGGCCCAGGCACCGACGAACACCGACGGTACGGCCAGCAACACCAACGGCACGGTGACCACCGCCGGGCTCTCCTTGACATGGGCGGCGGTGTGATCGTCGAAACGCGACTCACCGTGGAAGACGATGAAGAACATGCGGAAGGTATAGAAGGCGGTGATGAACACCCCGGACAACACCAAGACATAGGCAAAACCGGATCCGGCGATCTCCGAGGCATGCACCGCCTCGATGATGGCGTCCTTGGAGAAGAATCCGGAAAGGCCGGGGAAGCCGATCAAGGCAAGGGCACCGATGAGGAAGGTCCAATAGGTGATGGGCATGTATTTCTTCAAACCACCCATCTTGCGGATATCCTGCTCATGGTGCATGGCGATGATCACCGAACCGGCGGCGAGGAACAGCAGGGCCTTGAAGAAGGCGTGGGTCATGAGGTGGAAGATACCGGCGGCATAAGCCGAGGCCCCCAGGGCCACCACCATGTAGCCGAGCTGGGAGAGGGTGGAATAGGCCACCACCCGCTTGATGTCGTTCTGGATGATGCCCAGCAGACCCATGAAAAAGGCGGTGATGGCACCGATCACCAACACCACGCTCAACGCGGTCTCGGAGAGCTCGTACAACGGCGACATACGCGCCACCATGAAGATACCGGCGGTCACCATGGTGGCGGCGTGGATGAGTGCGGAGATCGGGGTCGGGCCCTCCATGGAGTCGGGCAACCACACATGCAACGGCACCTGAGCCGATTTACCCATCGCCCCGATGAACAACAGGATACAGATGGCGGTCATCAGCGACCAGGAGCCCACCCCTGGAATGTCGATCTGCACATCCTGCAGCAGAGGTGCGGCCGCGAACACGTCGGCATAGTCCAGGCTGTTGAAGTAATGCAACACCAGGGCGATGCCGAGTAGAAAACCGAAATCCCCCACGCGGTTGACCAGGAAGGCCTTGAGATTGGCATAGATGGCCGACTCACGCTTGAACCAGAAACCGATGAGCAGATAGGAGACCAACCCCACCGCTTCCCAGCCGAAAAACAGCTGCATGAAGTTGTTGGCCATCACCAGCATCAGCATGGAGAAGGTGAACAGCGAGATGTAGCTGAAGAAGCGCTGATAGCCGGGATCGTCATGCATGTAACCGATGGTGTAGATGTGCACCATCAAAGAGACGAAGGTCACCACCACCATCATCAGGGCGGTGAGGCGATCCACCAGGAAACCGATCTCGAAACGGAAACCATCGCTCACCGCCCAGGTGTAGACGGCCTCGTTGAACACCCCCCACTGACCGGTGAAGATCTGCCAGGCGGAGTAGGCGGAGAGCGCGAAGGCGATGGCCACGCCGGCGATGGTCACTCCATGGGCCCCCGAGCGCCCGATCTTCTTGCCGAACAGACCGGCGATGATGGAGCCGATCAAGGGGGCGAGTACGATTCCCAGATAGACGCTTTTCATCTTGTTGTCAGCCCTTGAGCGAATCGATGTCGGCGACGTTGATGGTGCGCCGGTTACGGAACAACACCACCAGGATGGCCAGACCGATGGAGGCCTCGGCCGCCGCCACGGTGAGAATGAAAAACACGAAGATCTGCCCCTGGATGTCCCCCAGGAAGTGGGAGAAGGCGATGAAATTCATGTTGACCGCCAACAGCATGAGCTCGATGGCCATCAAGAGGATGATGATGTTCTTCCGGTTGAGGAAGATCCCCGCGATGCTGATGCAGAACAGGATCGCGCCGAGGATGAGGAAATGGGACAATGTCAACATGATCTGATCAGTCCTTGTCGGCCTTGGGGTCCACCAGTTTCACGCGCCCCTTGCGGGTGATGCTCACCTGCTCTTCCGGAGAGACGTACTTCGACCAGCGTTTGGGGCGCAGGGTGAGCACGATGGCGGCGATGATGGCCACCAGCAGGATCACCGCCGCCAGTTCGAAGGCGAGGAAATACTCGGTGTAGAGCTTGGAACCCAGCTCGGCGGTGTTGCTGTAATCGGCCGGATGATGCCCCGGATTGGGATACTGCTCGGGACCGAAATAGTCGCCCAGGAACACGAAGGCCAGCTCGGCCAGCACCACCAGCCCGATGAGGATCCCCGCCGGCAGGTAACGGGCGAACCCCTCTTTCAAGGGCGCCAGATTGATATCCAGCATCATCACCACGAACAGGAACAACACCATCACTGCGCCGACATACACCAGCACCAGGGTCACGGCGAGGAATTCCGCGTCCAACAACAACCACACCCCGGCGCTGGAGAAAAAGGCCAACACCAGATAGAGCGCCGCATGCACCGGTTTCTTGATGAACACCACCATAGTGGCGGCGAACACCAGGATCGCGGAGAAAAAGTAGAAAACCAGCTCTTCGAAGGTCATGGATGAAATCGTCCGTCGTTATCGGTATTTGGCATCCAGCATGCGATTGCGCGCGATGCGTTCTTCGTATTTATCGCCGATGGCCAGCAGCTTCTGTTTGTCCATGATCTGCTCGCCGCGCTGCTCGAAGTGGTACTCGAAGATGTCCGTCTCCACGATGGAATCCACCGGACAGGACTCCTCACAAAAGCCGCAGAAGATGCATTTGAACAGATCAATCTCATAGCGGGTGGTGCGGCGGGTACCATCATCCTGGCGTGGGCCGGCCTCGATGGTGATCGCCAGGGCCGGACACACCGCCTCACACAACTTGCAAGCGATACAGCGCTCTTCACCGTTGGGATAGCGCCGCAGGGCGTGCAGGCCCCGGAACCGAGGCGACAACGGCGTCTTCTCGTCGGGATACTGCACGGTGATCTTCTTGGAAAACAGATATTTGCCGGTCAGGCGCAGCCCTTGGATCAGCTCCCACAACAACAGGCTCTTCAGATACGCAACGATTTTGTTCATGGCCTCGTCCCTCGGGTCTTAGGGATCAATCGAACCACGGACCGATGCCCGCGACCACACCAACCCCCACCACCAGCAACCAGACGATGGTGATGGGAATGAACACCTTCCAGCCCAGTCGCATGATCTGGTCGTAGCGATAACGCGGGAAGGTGGCTCGGAACCACAGATACAGGAACAGGAAGAACCCAGCCTTGAGCAGCAACCAAACGATACCGGGCACCGGTTCGAACAGATCCTCCAGCACCGGGATACCCTGGAAGGGGGACAGCCAGCCGCCGAGGAACATCAGGGCGGTGAGCAACGAGACCAGGATCATGTTGGCGTATTCGGCCAGGAAGAACACTGAGAAGGTCATCGCCGAATATTCCACGTGGAAACCAGCAACGATCTCCGACTCACCCTCGGCCACGTCGAAGGGGGCACGGTTGGTCTCGGCCACCCCGGAGATGAAATAGATGACGAACAGCGGCAACAGAGGTAACCAATACCAATGGAGGATACTGCCCGACTGGCCCTCGACGATGGTAGTGAGATTCAGGCTGCCCGCCGCCAGGATCACGCCAACCAGGGCGAAACCCATGGCGATCTCGTAGGAAACGATCTGGGCAGCGGAACGCAGCGCTCCCAGCAAGGCGTATTTGGAGTTGGAGGCCCAACCGGCGATGATCACGCCATAGACCCCCACCGAAGTGATGGCGAGGATGTAGAGCAGACCGGCATCCACATCGGTGAGCACCAGCCCGTCATCGAAGGGCACCACCGCCCAGGCGGCGATGGAGGGTGCGAAAGTGAGCACCGGGGCGATGATGAAGAGGAATTTGTTGGCGTTGGTGGGGACGATGGTCTCTTTGAACAGCAACTTCACCCCGTCGGCGATGGGTTGCAACCAGCCGCGCGGCCCCACCCGGTTGGGCCCCACCCGCACCTGGATGTAACCGATGACCTTGCGCTCGGCGAAGGTGAGATAGGCCACCCCGATCATGATGGGGAGCACGATGGCCAGGATCTTGGCCACCGTGAGGATGAGGTACCCTGCCGGCTCCGGCAATCCGGCCAGGAGTTCGTTCATGGCATCAAGCATGGCGTTTCCGCTCGTCCGTCATTCATTGATCTTGTTGATGTCGATACCGCCGTAGGCTGCGCCGAGCCGGGCCGACGGGCCGACCCCCACCGGGCAATACACCGCCCCCGCCGGTACGGCCTCGTCGATCTCCAGGTACCCCTCCACCCCCTGGTCACCTTGAGTGAGCACCACCCGCTCACCCTCCCCCAGCCCCAGCTCTCCAGCGGTGGACGGATTCAGCGCTACACGGAAGGGGTTGAGTTGCTGCAACGCCGGAGCGCGGCGCACCACGGCATCGACTCCGTAGAGGGTGAGTTCCCCGATGCGCTCCAGTCCTTCTTCCATTACCGCCCAAGGCACGCTCTCGCCAAGCGTGGGAACCTCGAAGGCAAGGGCGGCCTGGGCGTCCTGGTGTACTTCGTCCACGTCGAGGTAATCGAAACCGTCCAATTGCAATTGGGAGCCGATCACCCGCAGGACCTTCCAGCCCGGCCGTGCCTCGCCCAAGGGACGCACGGCGGCCGGCTGGCGCTGGAGCCGACCCTCGACGTTGATCAATCCCCCGGCCCGTTCGTAAGGCGCCGCAATGGGCAACAACACCTGGGCGGTCTCCAGCAGCAACGGGCTGCGGTAGGCCGTGAGAGCGACCACGCCTTCGGCCCGACGCAGGGCTTCGGTCATCCGGGCGGGATCATAGGCGTCGTGCTCGGGTTCGAGATCATGGAGCAAAAAGCCGCTCACCGGAGCATCGGCGGCGAGCATCTCCTGCGCCCCCAGGGCGCCCCCCTTGGGTGCGACTCCCAGCGCCGCCGCGCCCACGGCATTGGCCCCCTCGGGCAACACGGCCAGCGCCGCGCCACTGTGCTCGGCGATAAAACGCAGCAACGACCAAGCGGCACCGAAGGCCGGGCTGCGCAACATCTGGGTCCCCACCAGGATCTGTGCCCCGGGACGACTCACCAGCTCGGCAACGGCCCGATGGGCGGTCTCCGGATCGTCCACCGTCTTGAGGAAATCGGCGGACGGCGCCTCCCCGGCGGCGGCCTTCATACTCACCAGCGCCTTGGCGATGCGCTCCAGGTGGGAGACGATACGCGAGGGACGGTCGACCAGGCGTTCACACAGGCCGAAGCGGTATTCGTAGGCACGGTGCCCCAGGGCGGCGATGTCGGCGCCACCAAGCCAAGCCTTGCGTACCCGGTGGGCGATCATCGGTTGATCGTGATGCAGATCGGCCCCCACCAGGAACAAGGCCTCGCGGGACTCCAGGGCTGCCAAGCCCCCTTCACCCAGGGTGTGGCCGGCATCGACGGCCGGGGTGCGGGTATCTCCCCGCCCCAGTCGGTAATCCAGGTGCTCCGAGCCCAAGGCGCGCAGCAGCCGGGCGAAGAGGAACTGTTCTTCCACGGGGGCATTGGGAGATATCAACCCCCCCAGCCCCGCCCCCAGGCGCCGCAACACCCCCGTGGCCTTCTCCAGAGCGGTCTCCCAGTCACAGGCATGCCACTCACCGTTTTCCTTGATCATCGGTTCGGTGAGGCGTTCCGGGTGATAGAGCCCTTCATAGGAGAAACGATCGCGGTCGGCGATCCAGGTCTCGTTGATGGACTCGTTCTCCCGCGGCACCACGCGCATCACCTTGTGGCGCAGGGTGTGCACCTCCAGATTGCTGCCGACGCAATCGTGCGCGGAAAGGGCGGGATGGGCACGCATCTCCCAGGGACGGGCCTGATAACGATAGGGCTTGGCGGTCAGGGCTCCCACCGGGCACAGGTCGATGACATTGCCGGAGAGCTCGTTCTGCAAGTGTTTTTCCACAAACGTGCCGATGCGCATGTGTTCGCCGCGCCCGGTGGCCCCCAGTTCCTTGAGACCAGCCACTTCCTCACCGAAACGCACACAGCGGGTACAGTGGATGCAACGGGTCATCTCGGTCTCAATGAGTGGACCGATGTCCTCCTTGGGCACTGCCCGCTTGGTCTCGCTGTAACGCGAGACGTCCCGCCCATATCCCATGGCGATGTCCTGGAGCTCACACTCCCCACCCTGATCACAGATGGGGCAGTCCAAGGGGTGATTGATGAGCAGGAATTCCATCACCCCCTTTTGGGCGGAGAGGGCCATGGGTGACTTGGTGAACACCTTCATACCGTCGGTGACCGGCGTGGCGCAGGCCGGCAGGGGCTTGCGCGCCTTCTCCACCTCCACCAGGCACATCCGGCAGTTCGCCGCGATGGACAGCTTCTTGTGATAGCAGAAGCGCGGGATGTAGATGCCGGCCTGATCGGCGGCCTCTATCACCATGGCGCCTTCGTCGGCTTGGATCTTGCGTCCGTCAATCTCGATGGTGATCATCGCAGCGCCCTACACCATGCATTTCTTGTGTTGAATGTGATACTCGAATTCTTCCCGGAAGTGTTTGATGAAGCTGGCCACCGGCATGGCCGCGGCATCACCCAAGGCGCAGATGGTATGCCCCTCGATGCGGCTGGCCACCCCTTCCAGCAACTCCAGATCTTCCGGCCGCCCCTCCCCGTGTTCGATGCGATGCACCGCGCGGGCGAGCCAACCGGTCCCCTCCCGGCAGGGCGTACACTGGCCACAAGACTCCTCGTAATAGAAGTGGGAGATCCGCGCCAGCACCCGGACCATGCAGGTCCCCTCACCGATGACGATCACCGAACCGGCACCGAGCATGGAACCGGCCTTGGCGATGGCGTCGTAGTCCATGGTGACATCCATCATCACCTCCCCCGGTACCACCGGCGTGGAACTGCCTCCGGGGATGACCGCCTTCAGCTTCATGCCATCGAGCATGCCGCCGGCCATCTCCAGCAACTCACTGAAGGGCGTCCCCATGGGAACCTCGTAGTTGCCGGGACGCTTGACGTGACCGGAGACGGAGAAGATCTTGGTGCCCCCGTTGTTGGGCTTGCCCAACTCCAGGAACCACTGGCCGCCGTTGCGGATGATGGAAGGGACCGAGGCCAGGGTCTCGGTATTGTTGATGGTGGTGGGACGCCCATAGAGGCCATAACTGGCCGGAAAGGGCGGCTTGAAGCGCGGCTGCCCCTTCTTGCCCTCGATGGACTCCAGCAGGGCGGTCTCCTCGCCGCAGATGTAGGCCCCGGCACCGAGATGCACCTCGATGTCGAAGTCCACCCCGCTGCCGAGGATGTTCTTGCCCAGCAGCCCATGGGCCCGGGCCTCTTCGATGGCCGCCTGGAAACGCTCGTAGGGCTCCCAGAACTCGCCACGGATGTAGTTGTAACCCTGGGTGGCACCGATGGTGTAACCGGCGATGGCCATCCCCTCCACCACCGCATGGGGGTTGTAGCGTAGGATGTCGCGATCCTTGAAGGTCCCCGGTTCACCCTCGTCGGAATTGCAGACGATGTATTTCTGGCCGGGGGCGTTGCGAGGCATGAAGCTCCATTTGAGGCCGGTGGGGAAGCCCGCACCACCGCGCCCGCGCAGGGCCGAGACCTTCAACTCACTGATGATGTCCTCGGGCGGAGTCTTCTCCTGGAGGATCTTTTTCCAAGCCTCGTACCCGCCCACTTTGAGGTAGTTCTCGAAGGTCCAAGGCTCGTCGAATTGCAGTGTTCGATAGCAGACTTCGTTCATCTCACCGCCCTGAAATGGTTGTCCTGGAGGGCCCACTCAATCCAGCGAGGCCAACACCTGGTCGATCTTCTCGGGAGTCAGGTTCTCGTGGTACTCCTTGTTCACCTGGAACATGGGCGCCCCACCGCAGGCCCCGAGGCACTCCACCTCCTTCAAGGTGATCTTGCCGTCGGGGGTGGTCTCTCCCAGCTTGATCCCCAGGCGCTGCTCCAGGTGGGCCACCACGTCATCGGAACCCCGCAGCAGGCAGGAGACGTTGGTGCAGACACAGATTTTGTGACGCCCCACCGGCTTGAGTTCGTACATGGAATAGAAAGTGGCCACTTCGTAGACCGAGATGGCCGGCATCGCCAGATACTCGGCGATGGCATCCATGATCTCGGTGGTCAACCAGCCCTTTTCCTCCTGGGCGATCCGCAAAGCGGCCATCACCGCCGACTGG
>JALSHN010000391.1 GCA_026982215.1 Gammaproteobacteria bacterium | reverse complement strand
TGCTGGGCCTGGTGTCACAGCCCCCCCAGGCCGCCGAACCGGCCCGTTTCCTCTCCCAAGTGGCCCCGGAAGAGGTTCAGGCCGGCTCGCGCTTCGCCGTGGTGGTGCAATTTCGCAACCAGGGCCCCAATCATTGGGGCGGGGGCCTGCGCCTGCGCCAGGTGGGCCATCGCATCTGGGGACGGGTGAATGCCCGTCCCCAGGAGCCCCGGGTGGCCCCGGGCGAAACGGCAACCTTCCGCATTGTCCTGAAGGCACCGAAACGGCCGGGGAACTACCGTCTACGTTGGCGCTTGAGCGAGGCGGGGCGGACCTTCGGACCACCGAGCCCGATGGTCACTATCCGGGTCACCCCCAAGGAAAAACGTCCGGCCTGGGCAGCCGCTTTCGTCCACCAGCGTCTCCCAGGCCTGCAAGCGGGTGATCCCCCGTTCGCCCTGTTGCAGACCGGACGTGCCTATCCGGTCACCTTGATTTTCAAGAATGAAGGTGAACGCCCGTGGCGCCCCAGTGAGGTGCGCCTGGTCCCCCTCGGCACACAGACCGCCGAGACTTGGTCAGTGAGTGCCCTGCCCCTGCCGGAAGACACCACCGTGGCCCCTGGCGAGGTCCATGCCTTCCACTTCACCGTACTCGCCCCCCTGGAACCCGGACTCTATCCCTTCCAATGGCGCCTGGAACGGCGGGGCCACCCCTTCGGCGAGGCCTCACCCAAGGTGGTGGTCACCGTACGCTAGCAAAAAACAAACGGGGCGCTCGGCGCCCCGTCGATCCCCGCTCCAACCCCGAACTCACTCGTCCAAGGCGTCGTCCCACGGGCCCAATGGAATGTCCTGACCATCGTCCAAGTCGAGAAAATCGTCATCGAGGATCTCCCAATCCTCGGACAAGAACACCGAAGTGGGTTCGATAAACTCCTCTCCGTCCCGGGTCCAATACGGTTCGTCTCGCCTGTGCGCCATACGCTTACCCTCTGACCGATGCTCGGGCCGATCGCCCTTGCCCGATCTATCGGCGCAGTGGAAGGGATTTTTAGGGCGGCGGTCAGGGTTGCAGCGACAAGGCACCGCGCAAGGCGCAATAATCCAGCAACTCACCGAAAAAGGCGTTGAGCTGGTATTTCTCGTCGCGGGCGAACATCTCCGGGTTGGGGAAACGATACTGGGACCGCAACCGCCAGTGGCCACGGAATCCCCGCACCTCGGCGGCACGGGCATCGTGATAGACCCGCACATAGAGGGTGGGTACCCGGGCGCCGAGGCGTTCCAGATCCAACGGCCCGGCCAGATGGACCTCCAGGGTGGAGGTATAGGGGAAACGCTCGCTCAACATGATCACCACCTGGGGTTCCCCGTCGCTGGCCAGCACGCAGCGCCCCTCCTCCCGGGGCCAGTGCTCCACCAGGCGATCCAGCTTGCGAAAATTGGCCTCGTAGAGGGCCATCAAGCTCGGGCGTCTCATCCATACCTCACAAGGCGTCACGAAAAGGCCACCTCGAGGGTGGCCGCACGATCCATGTTACCCAATGGCGACGGGCCTTGCCAGCCAGCCGGTCAACGTCCGCCCCAATCCCGCAACCGCGCCCGCATGCGGATCATCGCCTGTCCCAACAACTGACTCACCCGCGACTCACTCACGCCCAACAGCGCACCGATCTCGCGCAGATTCATCTCCTTGTCGTAATAGAGACTCACCACCATCCGCTCACGTTCGGGCAAACGGGAAACCACCTCCGCCAGGCGCTCCCGGAAACGCTGGCGGGTGGCCCGGTCCTCCGGCCCCATGGGCTGATCCAGCATCCCACTGCTGATGATGTCCTCATCCACCCCCAGCTCGTCGAAGGCCAATATCCGCGAGGTATTGGTATCTTGCAGAATCTTGTAATACTCCTCCATGGTGATTCCCATCCGCTCGGCGATCTCCTCATCGCGGGCATCCCGCCCCTCCTTGGCCTCGATCTCGCGCACCACCTCGGCCATCTCCCGAGCCTTGCGGTGCACCGACTTGGGCGCCCAGTCGTTCTTGCGCAGCTCATCGAGCATGGCACCACGGATACGGATCCCGGCATAGGTCTCGAAACTGGCGCCGAGTTGCGGCTTGTAATTACGCGAGGCCTCCAACAGGCCCAGCATCCCAGCCTGGATGAGATCATCCACCGAGACCGACGAAGGCAGCTTGGTCATCAGATGGTAAGCGATGCGTTTCACCAGGGGAGCGTACTGCTCCACCAGTTGGTCGAAACCGCTCGCATCGGGTGGGGTGTAAGGATTGGTGGCCATGTCATTCCATGAGTTGTGGGGCTCGCCCCTGCCCGGGGATGATCGACGCCCGGCAGACAGACTTTAGCCCCGCCGCCTCCCCTCGTGAGCAGTCAACGACTTAGCATCCCCCGTGTCACCGGGACACGAAACGGCAAGCCGCCAAAATATCGACATCGGTGATCTCGGCAAACGCGGAAGGGCCCACCACGGACCCCAGAGAACGATCAGACTCATCGCCGCCCCGCCCTCACCCCCGGCGGAGCGGCGCGTCAAGGCGGACTCAGGCAGGTTCGACCAGCGGCAAGGAGACATGCCCCGGTCGCTGACGACGGAGAAAACTCACGATCTGCCGCCGGGCGGCATCGAAGGCCTCGCGGATGGCCACGTAGAGATCCTCGTGGGGAGCCCGGCGCACCACAATCCGCCCACCGGGCAGGCTGAGTTCGATGCGGACATGATAGAGCACGCCCTGATGCTTGTGACGGTGGGGGGCCTCCACCATGATCCGACACCCCTGGATACGATCACAAAAGCGCTCCAGCTTGGCCACCCGACGGCGCAGGTTCTCCCGCGCGGCCTCGGAGAGCGAAACGTAGCGGCTGCTGATCTGCACAGGCTGTTGCATGACACTCCTCCCTGGCAATGGGCACAAACGCCCTCTTCCCTCTTTAGACCGCCACGCACCACGGCGCAAGGCGAGAAAAAACAGAAACCCTCACCCCACCGCTGGAGTCTAATCACACACATCCAACAAGGAACGGAAGCCAGGGAGCGGTGGCGTAAAAGCCAGTACCGGCAATCACTTAAGGTGGAGTGCCAGCCTGGAAACAGGCTGGCCCGTCTCTTGCAAAAACCTACCCACAGCCACCGTCCCTGGAGGAGACGCCCCCAACCGGGCCAGAGAAACCGCCAATAGCCACCTCGTCACGGGAGAAGCACCATGTCCATTTTCGACCGCTACCAAGCGCGCTACGAAGAAGCCAAAGAAGAGGAATACAGCCTCCAGGAATACCTCGAACTGTGCAAATCCGACCCTTTGGCCTACGCCAGCGCCGCGGAGCGCATGTTGGCCGCCATCGGTGAACCGGAACTCCTCGACACCCGGCAAGATCCCCGCCTCTCGCGCATCTTCTCCAACCGCATCATCAAGGTCTACCCCACCTTCAAAGACTTCTACGGCATGGAGGACACCATCGAAAACATCGTGTCCTATTTCCGCCACGCCGCCCAAGGCCTGGAGGAAAAGAAACAAGTCCTCTATTTGCTCGGCCCGGTGGGCGGCGGCAAGTCCTCGCTGGCCGAGAAACTCAAGAGCCTGATGGAGAAACTGCCCTTTTATGCCATCAAGGGCTCACCGGTGAACGAATCCCCCCTGGGCCTATTCGACCCTGAAGAGGATGGCGACATCCTGGAAGAGGACTACGGCATCCCTCGCCGCTACCTCAACACCATCATGTCGCCCTGGGCGGTGAAACGGCTGCACGAATACAACGGCGACATCACCCGCTTCCGAGTGGTGAAACTGCGCCCCTCCATCCTCAAACAGATCGCCATCGCCAAGACCGAGCCCGGTGACGAGAACAACCAGGACATCTCCTCTCTGGTGGGCAAGGTGGACATCCGCATGCTGGAGCAATACAGCCAGGACGACCCCGATGCCTACAGCTTCTCCGGCGGCCTGTGCCTGGGCAATCGCGGCATCCTCGAATTCGTGGAGATGTTCAAGGCCCCCATCAAGGTCCTCCACCCCCTGCTCACCGCCACCCAGGAGGGCAACTACAAAGGCACCGAGGGTTTTGGCGCCATCCCCTTCGATGGCATCATCCTCGCCCACTCCAACGAATCCGAATGGCAGAGTTTCAAAAACAACAAGAACAACGAGGCCTTCCTCGACCGTATCTACACCGTCAAGGTGCCCTACTGCCTGCGGGTCTCCGACGAAGTGAAGATCTATCAGAAACTACTGGAAAACAGCTCGCTGTCCGAGGCCCCCTGCGCCCCCGGCACCCTGAAGATGATGGCCCAGTTCGCCGTCCTCACCCGGCTCAAGGAACCGGAGAATTCCTCCATCTATTCCAAGATGCGGGTCTACGACGGCGAAAACCTCAAAGACACCGACCCCAACGCCAAGTCCTACCAGGAATACCGCGACTTCGCCGGCGTGGACGAAGGGATGACCGGTGTCTCCACCCGCTTCGCCTTCAAGATTCTCTCCAAGGTCTTCAATTTCGACCATTCCGAAGTGGCGGCCAACCCGGTGCACCTGCTCTACGTGCTGGAACAGCAGATCGAACAGGAGCAATTCCCCCCTGAAGTGGAAGAACGTTACCTCAGCTACATCAAGGAATTCCTCGTGCCGCAATACGTGGAATTCGTCGGTAAGGAAATCCAGACCGCCTACCTGGAATCCTACTCCGAATACGGCCAGAACATCTTCGACCGTTACGTCACCTACGCCGACTACTGGATCCAGGACGAGGAATACCGCGACCCGGACACCGGCGAGATCTTCGACCGCGCCGCCCTGAACGAAGAACTGGAAAAAATCGAAAAACCGGCCGGCATCTCCAACCCCAAGGACTTCCGCAACGAAATCGTCAACTTCGTCCTGCGCGCCCGGGCGGCCAACGGCGGCAAGAACCCCTCCTGGACCAGCTACGAAAAGCTGCGCACGGTGATCGAGAAGAAAATGTTCTCCAACACCGAAGACCTGCTGCCGGTGATCTCTTTCAACGCCAAGGCCTCCTCGGCGGACAAAAAGAAACACGAGGACTTCGTCAAACGGATGACCGAAAAGGGCTATACCCCCAAACAAGTGCGGCTGCTCTCGGAGTGGTACCTGCGCGTGCGCAAGGCCTCCTGAGGATCCGCCGTGACCCGTATCGTCGACAAACGCAAAAACGGCAAGAACCGCAGCGCCGTCAACCGGCGGCGCTTTCTCCAACGCTACAAACAACAGATCAAGCGGGCGGTGGCCGATGCCGTCAGCCAACGCTCCATCACCGACATCGAACAAGGCGAACGCATCAACATCCCCACCCGCGACATCAGCGAACCCACCTTCCGCCATGGCCGCGGCGGCCGTCGGGAGATCGTCCACCCCGGCAACGAAGAATTCCTCCCCGGCGACAAGATCCCCCGTCCCAAGGGCGGGGGTGCCGGGGGAAGTGGTTCGGGCAAGGCCTCCAAAGACGGCGAAGGCGTGGACGAATTCGCCTTCGAGCTCTCCAAAGAAGAATTCATGGAATTCTTCTTCGAAGACCTGGAACTGCCCAACCTGGTGAAACGCAAACTCACCGCCATCAAGAGCCCCAAGAGCGTCCGCGCTGGTTTCACCACCGACGGCTCCCCCAACAACATCAACGTGATCCGCTCGCTGCGCTCCGCGCTCGGGCGGCGCATCGCCCTCGGTGCCCCCTACCGCAAGCGCCTGCGCGAGGCCCAGGAACGACTCGAGGCCCTGAAAAGACATCCCGACCCCGCCCCCGAATCGATACGCGAGCTGGAAGACGAGATCCGCCGCCTGCGCATCAAGATCAACGCCATTCCCTTCCTCGACCCGGTGGACCTGCGCTACAACCACCGCATCACCGTGCCGCAGCCCAGCACCCAGGCGGTGATGTTCTGCCTCATGGACGTCTCCGGCTCCATGGACCAGCTCAAGAAAGAGATCGCCAAACGCTTCTTCATCCTGCTCTACCTGTTCCTCACCCGGAATTATGAACGCATCGACATCGTCTTCCTGCGCCACCACACCATCGCCAAGGAAGTGGACGAACACGACTTTTTCTACTCGCGGGAGACCGGCGGCACGGTGGTCTCCAGCGTGCTGGAACTCATGCGCGACATCGTCGCCGAACGCTACGACCCCGAGGAATGGAACATCTACGCCGCCCAGGCCTCCGACGGCGACAACTGGCACGACGACTCCCCCCGCTGCCGCGAACTGCTGCTCCAAGACATCCTCCCCAAGGTGCAATACTTCGCCTACGTAGAGATCACCCCCGAGCACCACCAGAGCCTGTGGTACGAATACCAGGAAGTCGCCGCCGCCTGCGCCCACTTCGCCATGCAACGCATCGACGGTCCGGGCGACATCTACCCGGTATTCCGCGAACTGTTCAAGAAACAGGAGCAGACATGAGCCGCCGCCCACTCGCCACCGGCTCCGAATGGACCTTCGAGCTCATCGAGGCCTACGATCGTGAACTCGCCCGCCTGGCCGCCGGCCACGGCCTGGACACCTATCCCAGCCAGATCGAGATCATCTCCGCCGAACAAATGATGGACGCCTACGCCTCGGTGGGCATGCCAGTGGGCTACCACCACTGGAGCTTCGGCAAGCGCTTCCTGGACGTGGAGCGGCGCTACAAACGGGGACAGATGGGGCTGGCTTACGAGATCGTCATCAACTCCGACCCCTGCATCGCCTATCTCATGGAAGAGAACTCCATGATGATGCAGATCCTGGTGCTGGCCCACGCCGCCTACGGCCACAATTCATTCTTCAAAAACAACTACCTGTTCCGCCAGTGGACCGCCGCCGACGCCATCATCGACTACCTGGTGTTCGCCAAGAACTACATTGCCCGGTGCGAGCAGAAATACGGCGTCGAGGCCGTCGAAGAGATCCTCGACGCCTGCCATGCCCTGATGAACCACGGCGTGGATCGCTACAAACGCCCGCAGCGCCTGTCCCTGCGCCGGGAACAACAACGGCAACGGGAACGCGCCGCCCACATCCAGTCTCAGATCAACGAACTGTGGCGCACCCTGCCGCAACGCCCCGGTGAGCGGGAAACGGACGACGAAGACCGCTACCCCGCCGAACCCCAGGAAAACCTGCTCTATTTCGTGGAAAAAAACGCCCCGCTACTGGAGCCCTGGGAACGGGAGATCGTGCGCATCGTGCGCAAACTGGCGCAATACTTCTACCCCCAGCGCCAGACCCAAGTGATGAACGAAGGCTGGGCCACCTTCTGGCACTACACCCTGGTCAACGAACTCTACGATGAAGGCCTGATCGGCGACGGCTACATGCTGGAATTCCTCACCAGCCACACCAATGTCATCGCCCAGCCACCCTACCACGCCCCCCATTACCACGGCATCAACCCCTACGCCCTGGGTTTTGCCATCTTCCGCGACCTCAAACGCATCTGCGAAGCACCCGACGACGAAGACCGCCACTGGTTCCCCGAGATCGCCGGCAGCGACTGGCACCAGACCCTCGACTTCGCCATGCGCAACTTCAAGGACGAGAGCTTCATCCGCCAATACCTCTCGCCCAAGGTGATCCGCGACCTCAAACTCTTCTCAGTGATCGACGACGACCGCGAGCGCCACCTGGAGATCGGTGCCATCCACAACGAGGCCGGTTACCGGGAAGTACGGCGGGCGCTGGCCGAGCAATACGAACTGGGCGCCCAGGAGCCCAACATCCAGGTGGTACACATGGACCGCCGCGGCGACCGCTCCCTCACCCTGCGCCACCAGCAATACCACCGCCGCCCCCTGGAAGAGAACGACGCCCGCCGGGTCCTGCATCACCTGGCCCGACTGTGGGGATTCCCCGTGCGACTGGAAGTCGTGGACGAAAACGGCAACGTAGAGAGCCTCTACGACGGCTCCCCACCCTGAGACGCCTCCCCCTCTCCGGGCGAGGCCGCCGCCAACGTGAACCAGAACCGGCTGCCGCGCCCCTCCGCCAAGGGGCTCACCAGCCCCAGCTCGCCCCCCATCCGCACCACCCACTCCCGACAGATGGCCAGCCCCAAACCCAGACCGTCGCTGGTCTGTGTGCGCTCGAAGGGCAGGAACAGCCGGGCCTGTTGCTCGCTGGGGATCCCAGGGCCATCGTCGATCACCGCGATCTCCACCCGATCCCCCTCCGTTCGTGCCTCAACGCGC
>JALSHN010000390.1 GCA_026982215.1 Gammaproteobacteria bacterium | reverse complement strand
TGAGGGTGTCGAGGGGGCGTTGACGCTGGGGGTCGGCCACGGCGCGCAGGGCGGTGGGCCGCAGGTGCATGGGGATTTCGTTGGGCTGGGCCTGGCCACCGTTGACGACGATGAAGTCCACGTCGTGCAGTCGGGTGGGGGGCTCACGCAGGGGGCCGGCGGGCAGGCAGCGGCCGTTGCCCAGGCGGCGCTGGCCGTCCAGTACGGCGATCTCGATGTCGCGGGCCAGGGGGTAGTGTTGCAAGCCGTCGTCGGAGAGGATGAGGTCGATGCCGTGGTGGGCGATGAGGGCGCGGACGCAGGCGCGGCGGTCGGGGCCCACGGCCATGGGGCAGCCGCTGTGGCGGGCGATGAGGACGGGTTCGTCACCCACCATGCGGGGGTCGGAGTCGCCGCGGACCTGTTGGGGCCATTGCCGGGCCATGCCGCCGTAGCCGCGGCTGACGATGCCGGGGCGATGGCCGTGGCGGCGCAGGGTCTCGGCCAGCCAGACGATGAGCGGGGTCTTGCCGGTGCCGCCGACGGTGAGGTTGCCGACGATGATCACCGGGAGGGGGGGACGGTAGCGGGGCAGCAGGCCGACGCGGTAGCTCAGGCGGCGCAGCCCGGAGAGGGGGCGGTAGAGACCGGCGAGCAGCCGGAGCCAGGCCCCGGGTGGGGCCTTGCCGTACCAGATGGCGTGCAGCTCGCGTTCGTTCACCAGTCTCGGTAGTCCTCGCGCAGTCGTTCCAGTGCCTCGCGGGCGCGGCGACGGTGGTCCCAGAACAGCCGCCGCGCCTGGTCGCCGAGGCGGCGGGCCTCGAAGGGGGAGCGGCGCAGTTCGGTCCACTGGGCCAGTACCGCCTCGGCGGTCTCCAGCCGGGGGGGCTTGAGATCAGCCAGGTCCAGCTCCGGCGGTGGTCCGCTCAGGCTGAGGGGGCGGCCGGCGGCCAGGGCCTGGAGCAGGGGGCGGCGCTGGGGGGCGGCCAGGTGGATGGCGTCGGCGGAGACGGCCAGGGCAGGGAGCCAGCGGGCCTGGTCGGCGATCAGCAGCGTGCCACCCGCTACGGCCTCTCGGCGCTCATCCCATTGGCTCAGGGTAAGCACGGGGCGTTCCAGTTCCTTGCCCAGATCCTGCCAGCGGGGATCGCCGCTCACCGCCAGCAGGCCGTGGGGATCGGTGGTGGCCCATCGCTGCAGCAGCTCGCGCTGGGCGGGGCCGTGCCACCAGTGGATCGCCCGTTCCCGGGCCCCGCCGCGCAGCAGCCCGCCCAGGGTGGGTTCGATCTGGGCAGGAATCAGCAGGCTGAGGGGGTCGGCACGGCGGCGGTCGTCGTCGCCGTGCTCGGCGACGCCGTAGGCGAGGTGGCGGATACGCTGCCGTTCCAGCGCGAGGCTCAGCTTGGGTGGGATGGCTTCGCCGATGGCGATCACCGCGGTGGGGGAGAGGCGGCGAATGACCCGGCGCACGGCGCGGCCGGCGTCGCAGGGGCCGTAGCCGAAGCCCATGTCGCGCAGGCCCTTGAGTCCGGCCTCGAGGAGGTCTCGATGTTCCTGGTGATAGGTGAGCACCAAGCGGGTGTCGCTGCGGCGCTCGCGCAGGGCCTGCATCAGGGCGACGGCCACTTCCACGTCGTCGCGGCCGCCGGGGGCGCGCAGCCAGATCAAGGGGCCGTGGCCCTGAGGGGGGCGGATGCGGCCCCAGCGGGCCCGGGCACGATGGGCGCGGCCCTGGAGGCGGTCGCGCAGGCCGGCGAGCCACAGGGCGGGACGGGTGCTGCCGTAGGCGGGGTCAGGGGGCGTCATGACTCGCCAAGGTACCGAATTGCATCCGGTGGAGGGCGGCGTAGTGGCCGTTCCGTTCCAGGAGTTCCTGATGCCGGCCTTGTTCGACGATGCGTCCGCCCTCCAGGACCACGATACGATCGGCGCGTTCGATGGTGGACAGGCGGTGGGCGATGATGAGGGTGGTGCGCCCGACCATCAGTTCTTCCAGGGCGGCCTGGATGTGGCGCTCGGACTCGCTGTCCAGCGCCGAGGTGGCCTCGTCGAGGATGAGGATGGGGGCGTCTTTGAGGATCGCGCGGGCGATGGCCAGGCGTTGGCGCTGGCCGCCGGAGAGCCGCAGGCCCCGCTCACCCACCTCGGTGTCCAGGCCCTGGGGCAGTTGTTCGATGAATTCCCAGGCGTGGGCGGCGCGGGCGGCGCGTTCGATCTCCTCGCGGCTCACCGGCGCCTCGCGGCCGTAGGCGATGTTGTTGGCGATGGTGTCGTTGAACAGGGTGATTTCCTGGGAGACCAGGGCGATCTGGCGGCGCAGGTCGCTGAGCCTCAGCTCGCGGATGTCGGTGCCGTCCAGGGTGATACGGCCTTCGGTGGGGTCGTAGAAGCGGGGCAGCAAGCTCACCAAGGTGGTCTTGCCGCTGCCGGAGCGGCCGACGAAGGCGACGGTCTCGCCCGGGGGAATAGGGAGGTCGATGCCGGCGAGGGCGTCGCGCTCGCTCTCGGGGTAGCGGAAGCGCACCTGTTGGTAGTGGATTTCGCCGCGGGCGCGTTCCAGCCGGCGTTCGCCGGTGTCGCGCTCGGTGTCCTGATCGAGGAAGGCGAACAGGGATTGGGCGGCGGCGATGCCCCGCTGGATGGCGGCGTTCACCGTGGTGAGCCGCTTCAGCGGCGGCAGCAGCAGCAGCATGGCGGAGATGAAGGACATGAAGGTGCCCACGGTCATGTGCTCCGCACCGGGTCGGGTGGCCAGATAGACCACCCCGGCCAGCACCACCGCGGCGACCAGTTGGACGATGGGGACCGAGGCGGCCTGGGTGGAGACGATCTTCATGAATTGGCGGCGGTTGTTCTCATTGACCTGCTGGAAACGGTCGCGTTCTTGGGCCTGCCCACCGAAGACCCGGACTACTTTGTGACCGTCCATCACCTCTTGGGCCACATGGGCCACATCGCCCATGGAGTGTTGCAGCCGGGTGCTGATGCGTCGCAGGCGCTTGTTGACGTAACGCACCAGCACCGCCATCAGCGGGCCGAGGATCAGGAAGGTGAGGGAGAGCTGCCAGTCGAGGTAGAACATCCAGGCCAGCAGGCCGAGGAGGGTGAGGCTGTCTTGGATGAGGACGGTGATGGCCTTGCTGGAGGCCTCGGCCACTTGTTCCACGTCGTAATTGAATTTGGAGAGGATCTCGCCGGTGGTATGGCGATGGAAGAAGGCGGTGGGCAGTTCAAGCAGGTGGTCGAACATCTCCCGACGCAGGTCGAAGATGACGTGGCGACCGATCCAGGCCATGAAGAAGTTGGCGGCGAAGCTGGCGATGCCGCGGATGACGAACACGCCGACGATGAGCAGCGGCACCAGGGCAATCTGGGTGGGGTCGCGTTCGACGAAGCTGCCGTCCAGCAGGGGGCGCATCAGGGCGGCGAAGCCGGTCTCGGTGGCGGCCACCACCGCCATGCCGATCACGGCCACCAGGAAGACGGGCCAGTGGGGGCGGACGTAGCGCAGCAGCCGGCGGTAGATGAGCCAGCCGTTTTGCCGGGGAGCGGCGTGTTCAGTCATCCAGGGCGCGGGTGGCGAAGGTGAGGCGGGTGAGGCCGGCACGGCGGGCGGCGTCCATGGCGGTGATCACCGCTTGGTGGGGGGTGCGGCCGTCGGCGGCGATCACCAGGGGGGTGTCGGGGGCGTTCTCGGCGATCTGCGCCAGCGCCCGTTCCAGGGTCTCGAGGCGTTGGTTCACCAGTCGCCGGCCATCGAGGTAGTAGTGCCCCTCGGCATCGATGCTCAGTTCCACCTTCGCCGGGGCGGCGGGTTGTTCGCTGCTGGCCCGGGGCAGGTCGAGGCTGATCTCGAAGTGGTGGCGGAAGGTGGTGGAGACCATGAAGAAGATCAACAGCAGGAACACCACGTCGATGAGCGGGGTGATGTTCACTTCGGGGGATTCGTTGCGACGCGGGCGGAAATTCATCGCTTCATTCCTCCAGTTCGCGCTCCCCATGGAGGATCTCCACCAGGCGGATGGCCTCTTGTTCCATGGTCACCACCAGGGCATCCACCCGGCCACGCAGGTAGCGGTAGAAGATCAAACTGGGGATGGCCACCGCCAGGCCGGCGGCGGTGGTGATCAGGGCCTCGGAGATGCCCCCGGCGAGGACCTCGGCATTGCCCACGCCCTGGCTGGTGATGACGTCGAAGACCTTGATCATTCCCACCACGGTGCCCAGCAGGCCCAGCAGCGGGGAGATGGCGGCGATGGTGCCCAGGGTGTTGAGGTAGCGTTCCAGTTCGTGGACCACGTGGCGGCCGGTCTCTTCGATGGCCTCCTTCATGACCTCGCGGGAGTGGCGCAGATTGGCCACGCCGGCGGCGAGAATCCGTCCCAGTGGCGAGCTTTCTTTGAGAGCCGCGATGGCCTCGGCGTCGATGCGTTGACGTTTGTGGAGGTGGACGATCTGGGCCACCAGGTTGGGGGGAGCCACCTTGGCTGGTCTCAGGCGCCACAGCCGTTCCAGGGCGATGGCCAGTGCCAGCACCGAGCAGAGCAGAATGGGCAGCATCAGCCAGCCGCCCGCTTGAATGAGTTCCCACATAGAGGATCTTTTCGCCGTTTGCTGGGGGGTCCGGATAAGCCCCTTACTCTAATTCATGCGCCGGGGCGGGCGCAAAAGCTGTGCCGCTTTGTAACCGCGCCGGACCGTGGGCGGGAAAGTGGAAGACCAAGCGGCCGTGGCGGGCGGTGTCGAGCCAGCGGGCGCCGTGGCGGCGGTAGCGGGACTCGGTTTCCGACCAGGGAGGACGCCGCGGTTTCCCGGCGGCGGTGGCGGCGACCGCCCAGTGGGGACGGAGCATGCTGAGATCGGCCCCGCGTGGGGAGCCGTGGGCCGGTACCTGCAGGACTTCGACGGTGTCGGTGATCGCCGGCAGCGGGCCGGGGTGGCGTAGATCGGCGGTGAGCCACAGGCGCCCCTGGCCCACTTCCAGCAGGCAGGCGGCGTCGTCGCCGCGGACCTCGGGGTGGGGGTGGTGGAGACGAAAGCGCACCCCGTCCCACTGCCAGCGCTCGCCGTCGCGGCAGAGGCGGGCGCGGCCGCTCCAGGTGCCCGCTTCGCCGACGATTACCGTGGTGGCGGGCAAGACGGTGGTCAGCGGACGCGCCCCGCCGGTGTGGCGGGCATCGTCGTGACTGAGGATCAAAGTGTCGATGGTGTGCCAGCCGCGCCGGCTCAGGGCGCGAGCCAGCTCGCGACCGTGGCCGGCGGATCCGCTGTCGTAGACCAGCAGGTGGTTGCGGGTCTCCACCACGGCGGCCAGGCCGGCACCGGCGTCCCACAGGGTGAAGCGGAAGGCGCCGTGTTCGGGACGGGGCAGGGGGGCGGCGGCCAGCGGGGCCAGCCACAGCAGTCCCAGCCAGCGTGCCGGCAGTCCCCGCGGAGCGAGCAGCCACAAGATGGCGGGGAGGGCCGCAACCCAGGCCCAGACCGGGGGTGTGGGGAGATGGATCGCTCCCCAGCGGGCAGCGGGTTCGAGCAGCCGCCACAGCAGTGACCAGCCCTCGGCGGCGCCGTGGATCAGTGCGGCGCCGAGGCCTTGCCATTCCAGCCCCAGGGCGGCGGTGCCGGCCAGGGTGAGGGGGACGACGACCAGCCCGGTCCAGGGGACGGCCACCAGATTGGCCAGTGGAGCGATCCAGGAGGCTTGGCCGAACAGGCCGATCAGCAGTGGCAACAGGCCTACGGTGAGCAGCAGTTGGGTCCGCCCCCAGTCATGGAGCCAGCGAAAACGCGGAGTATGGTGCGTGGGACGGTTGTGGAGCCCGTAGATCAACAAGGCCACCGCGGCGAAGGACAACCAGGCGCCGGGGTCGCCCACCGCGCGGGGATCCCACAAGGCCACCGCCGCAGCGGCCAGCAGCAGGATCCGGCCGGGGGGCGGGTGGCGGCCGAGCAGGGGGGCGCCCAGGGCCACCATCAGCATGAGCAGCGCCCGTTGGGTGGGGATGGAGAAACCGGCCAGGGCACTGTAGCCAAGGGCGGCCAGCAGAGCGAAGGCGATGGCGGCGCGGGGGGCGGCGATCCAGCCGGTCAGTCCGCTCCAGCGCCAGGCCCGGCCGGTGAGCCACAGGGTGAGGCCAGCCACCAGGCCCACATGGAGGCCGGAGATGGCCACCAAGTGGTTGGTTCCGGTGGCCAGTAGCACCCCCCAGGCATGGTCGTCCAACTGGTGGCGGATCCCCAGGGCCAGGGCGAGGATCACCCCGCCCGCGGGGTGGCCGTCCAGGTGGTGTTCCAGGTCGTTGCTCAGTCGCTGGCGCAGGGCGTGGAGGCCGTGGGCCTCGCCCGCGGCGCTGTAGGGTGTGTCGTTCACCACGTAGCCGCGGGCGTGGAAACCGCGCCGTTGCCAGGCGTCGGATAGGGGCCGCAGCCGCACGGTGACTCGGTAACGTTCGCCGGGATGGAGTTCCGGCGGGCGCCCGTACCAGTCCAGCAGCAGGTGGCGGGGGAAGTCACCGGCTTCGGCGGTCCTCACCTCGAAGGGGAAGCGCAGGCCGTGTTCCCGTGGCTGGGGCAGGCCGGCCACCACGCCCTCGATCGCTTGGTCTTCGCCCCCCAGGCGGGCGAACCAATCGGGCGGCGGTGGGGCACGCCCGGCGGACCAGGCGATCCCCAGGCACAGCGCGGCCACCCCCCAAACCCAGTGGGCCGTCGCCGGACGGTATCTGCCGAGGAGTAATGCCGGTATCGCCCCAGCGAGCAGCCAGCCCGGGTCGGGGCGCAGCCCCCATGGGGTGAGCAGCAACTGGTCCAGGATGATGCCGAGGAGGCCGGAGAGCAGTAGGATGCCCACCGGCCGGGGGGTCATGGGCTTTTCAGGACGCCGTCCTGAAGGCGCAGGATGCGGTCGGCGCGCCGGGCCAGGGCGGGATCATGGGTGACGATGATGAAACTGGTGCCCAGTTCGCGATTCAATTCCAGCATCAAGGCGTACACCGCCTCGGCGGTGCGGGAGTCCAGGTTGCCGGTGGGCTCGTCGGCCAGCACGCAGTCCGGGCGGGTCACCAGGGCGCGGGCGAGGGCGGCCCGCTGGCGTTCGCCGCCGGAGAGCTCGCCGGGTTTGTGGGCCAAACGGGCGCCCAGCCCCACCCGTTCCAGCATCGCCCCGGCCTGTTCCAGGGCCTCGTTGGGGGGCAGGCCACGGATCAGCAGGGGCATGGCGACGTTTTCCAAGGCGCTGAATTCGGGCAGCAGGTGGTGGAATTGATAGACGAAGCCCAGATGGCGGTTGCGGAATCGGCCGCGCTCGGCCTCGCCAAGGGCGAAGATGTCCTGCCCTTGGATCCATACCCGGCCACCGCTGGGGCGGTCCAGCCCGCCCAGCAGGTGGAGCAGGGTGCTCTTGCCCGAGCCGGAGGCGCCGACGATGGCCAGGCGCTCGCCTCGGGCCAGGCTCAGGGTCACACCGCGCAGCACCTCCACTTCCAGCTTGCCTTCCTGGTAGGTCTTGCGCAGCGCCTCGGTGCGCAGCATGACCTCTCCGGCCTCACTCATAGCGCAGGGCCTCCGCCGGTTGCACCCGCGAGGCGCGCCAGGCCGGGTAGAGGCTGGCGAGCAGGGTGAGCCCCAGGGCCACCGAGGCGATCAGGCCGACGTCGTCCCAGTGAAGTTCCGAGGGCAGGTCGCTGATGTAGTAGACCTCGGCGGAGAGGAACTGGACCCCGAACAGGCGCTCGATGGCGGGGACGATGTTTTCCACGTTGGCCGCCAGGGCCACGCCCCCGCCCACGCCCAACAGGGTGCCCACCACGCCGATCACCGTGCCCTGAACGGTGAACACCGCCATCACCCCCAGCGGGGTGAGGCCGAGGGTGCGCAGGATGGCGATGTCTGCCTCTTTGTCCACCACCGCCATCACCAGGGTGGAGACGAGATTGAAGGCCGCCACGCCAACGATGAGGGTGAGGATGATGAACATCGCCGTTTTTTCGATCTGGATGGCACGGAAGAAATTGGCGTGCTGACGGGTCCAGTCACTCACCCACAGCCCGGGGGGGAGATCGCGGTTCAGTTCGCTGACCACCGGGCGGACCTGGAAGAGGTCGCGCAGCCGCAGGCGGATGCCACTGACCGCCTCTCCCAGCTGGTAGAGCCGTTGGGCGTCTTGGAGGTGAATCAGTGCCAGGGCGCTGTCGTATTCATACATCCCGGCGGAGAACACCCCCACCACGGTG
>JALSHN010000389.1 GCA_026982215.1 Gammaproteobacteria bacterium | reverse complement strand
TTGGTGGAGAAAAGGTTCGGGCTTTCATCCCCGATCCGTTCCGCCTCTGGACTGGGTGTTCGCCTACAACCAATACTTGGCCATCCTGAACGAAGTAACCGAGCTACTATGAGAAGACGCATGCAAAAAAAAGAGGTGCTGGGGCATGGGGGGTGAGATCGCTTTTCGAGATATTGCCCAGCTAGTGCGCGATGTTGTCCACCCTGACGATGTAGGTGACGTGCCCTATATCGGCCTGGAACACATCGATCAGGACACCTTGCGCCTCAACGGATGGGGACATGCGTCTGATGTCCATAGCGCCAAGTTCCGCTTCCGAAGGGGCGATATCCTTTTCGGCAAACTGAGACCGTATTTTCGGAAAGTCATACGCGCCCCGTTTGATGGCATCTGCTCTACCGACATCTGGGTGGTTCGTACCAAAGAGGGCTTCGACCAGGGGTATCTTTACTACTGGATGGCGTCGCAGGATTTTGTCGATTTTGCGAGCACCGGCGCTGAAGGAACTCGGATGCCACGCGCCAAGTGGGAGCATGTTGAGCGATTCACAAGGCCTTACCTCCCAACAAGTGAACAACGCGCCATTGCCCACATCCTCGGTACGCTGGACGACAAGATCGAGCTGAACCGGCGGATGAACGAGACGCTGGAGGCGGTGGCCCAGGCGCTGTTCAAGTCCTGGTTCGTGGACTTCGACCCGGTGGTGGTCAACGCTCTCAAAGCCGGCAACCCCATCCCCGACAAATTCGCCGAACGTGCCGCCTGGTACGGGTGCACGGCCGTGCGCCCCGACAGCACCCTCAGCCTGCCAGAAGACATCCTACGCCTCTTCCCCGACCGCTTCCAAGATTCCGAACTGGGACCGATTCCGGAGGGGTGGGAGATTGTTCCGTTGCCAGAGATTGCTGACATTGTTTTGGGAGGCACTCCAAAGACATCTGTAGAAGAGTATTGGAACGGGAAAATACCTTGGGCTTCAGCAAAAGACATAAGTGCTGTCTCTGAACCATTTATTTTCGAAACAGAACGAAGTATCACTGAAGCTGGTCTCAATAATAGTAATGCAAAGCTTCTTCCAGCGGGAACCACAGTAATAACGTCTCGCGGCACAGTAGGCAAACACTGCATTCTTGGAAGAGATATGGCCATTAATCAAACTAACTATGGTTTGGTACCAAAGCCGCAAGTCAACAAATATTTCCTGTATTTTGTAATTGTGCATCTTGTTCAAGAGTTAAAACAACGTTCCTACGGTACCATTTTCAGCACAATTACAACGAGAACACTCAAGAGCATCACAACGTTTAGTCCTCCTCTAAGTGTCATGGAAACCTTTAGTGTTTTGGTATCTCCTCCTATGGATAAGATTATCCATCAAATTTGCGAAACTCAGACGCTTGCCAATCTCCGCGACACTCTCCTCCCCAAACTCATCTCCGGCGAACTGCGCGTGCCGGATGTGGAGAAGATTCGAGAAGATGGGAGATACACATGAGTAGCCTGACTGATGTTGAAAAACGCTATTTTGAGGCAATATTTAGAATGAGTAGCGGATACGTTCTGGACTATACGAATGCAACGTTCGAAGAACTATTTAAGCGTCATGGGATCGACATTCATAGCCCACGATATATGACATACGGCAGCTCAAAAGCCAAAAAACTAAGGTCCTTTTGGGAACAAGAGCCTGACGAATTAGTCGCGCGCGTGCTATCAGAAATGCTTGATTCTTATGAGGCACAATGCAAAATCGACGGCAAAGACCCAAACCAGGACCTACTTCAGAAATGCCGTAGGATCGTTGCGCGCTTGTCAGGACAACAAGTGTCCGCTCAGCCTGCCGATGAGATCGATGAGTTCCTGAGGCGGGAGTTCGACATTACGAACCTGGATAAGTTGCCGATTGAGGCTGGAGTTCTAAAAATAATTGAGGCGAGGTTGGAAGAAGCACGCAAGGCACTTGCAGCGGGCGCTCCCCTTGCCGTGATCTTCTTGTGCGGCAGTGTTCTTGAAGGGGTGCTCCTTGGCGTAGCGGTGCATAGTCCAGAGAGATTCAATCGTGCATCGTCCAGTCCAAAAACGAGCGACGGAAAAGTCAAACCTTTTCACAAATGGACACTCGCACAACTTATTGATGTAGCTCATGAGGTAGGGACCCTCAAGCTGGATGTGAAAAAGTTCAGCCATAGTTTACGCGACTTTCGGAATTATATCCATCCCTACGAGCAAATGGCGTCAGGATTCGCACCAGATCAGTATACGGCAAAGGTGTGCTTGCAAGTCGTGAAAGCTGCTTTGGCGTGCATAGCAGGAGAACGATAACATGCTCAAGCCTAATTTTACCGAGTCTCCGAACGAAGCCTCCTTCTTGGCTAAGCTCATCTCCGGCGAACTGCGCGTGCCGGATGTGGAGAAGATTCTGGAGGGCGCCCTATGAAATACGACCCCGAAAAACGCCACCGCCGCTCCATCCGCCTGAAGGGATACGACTATGCCCAGCCAGGGGCGTATTTCGTCACCATTTGCACCCAAAATCGGCAATGTCTGTTCGGGAACGTTGTTGATGGGAATATGATGTTGAACCGGTTCGGTGAAATTGTATGGTCAGAATGGTTCCGCACCGCCCGGATTCGCCCATATGTGCAATTATATGAATCCGAATTTGTGGTCATGCCCAATCATGTGCATGGCATCATTTGGATTGTGGATTCCCCCAACCATGACGTCAATACCGTAGGGGCGACCGGCCGGTCGCCCCTACCCGATGGGCCGCAATACCCTCGTGGACCCAAATCCCAATCATTGGGGGCAATCATTGCCGGTTTTAAATCCGCCGTTACCCGGCGCATTAACAATATGCGCGGTACGCCAGGCACGCCGGTCTGGCAACGCAATTATTACGAACACATCGTACGGGATGAAAACGAATTGAATCGTATCCGTGAATACATCAACAATAACCCCCTGCAATGGGCATTGGATCGGGAAAATCCAGATGTACGGACGACCGGACGGTCATCCCGACCAAAGGACGAACCATGGCGCATCTGACGGAAAACGCCATCGAACAGATGGCCCTGGATGAACTCCAAACGCTGGGCTGGCAGGTGGCCTTCGGCCCAGACATCGCCTTTGATGGTGCTTCCCCCGAACGGAAAGCGGCGGCCAACTACGGCGACGTAGTGTTGGTGGGCAGGCTGCGCGACGCGCTGGTGCGCATCAACCCGGAGATGCCGGACGCAGCCATCGAGGAAGCCCTGCGCCAGGTGCTGACGCTGGAAAGCCCGGCGCTGATCGAAAACAACCGCCGCTTTCATCGCATGCTCACCGACGGCGTGGATGTTTCCTGGATGGGATCGGAAGGTGAACAGCACGGCAAGGTGTGGCTGTTGGACGTTGAACATCCCGAAAACAATGACTGGCTGGCGGTCAACCAGTTCACCGTGATCGAACGTAGGGGCACGGCGAACCGTGCCCTCGAACGACGGCCGGATATCGTGTTGTTCGTCAACGGCCTGCCGCTGGTGGTAATCGAGCTGAAAAACCCCGGGGCGGAACAAGCCACGCTCCGCCAGGCCTTCAACCAGTTGCAGACCTACAAGCAAGAGATCCCCTCGCTGTTTGCTTACAACACCATTCTTGTTATCTCCGACGGCATGCAGGCGCGCTTCGGCACCATCACCTCCGGCTGGGACCGCTTCATGCCCTGGCGGACCATCGACGGCACCGACCTGTACCGCGAGCCGGGCAACGAAAAGCAGAGTGAAGGCGTGGTGCAGCCTGGGCTCGTGACGCTGATCCGCGGAATGCTCGCTCTCGGGCGTTTTCAGGACTACGTGGTGAACTTCATCACCTTCGAGGACACCGGAGGCGGGACCGCGGGCATCGCCAAGAAAGCGGCAGGCTACCACCAATACCACGCTGTGAACCAGGCGCTGGCTTCTACGCTGATTGCCTGCGGCATCAAAGCATCGCCGGATGCGCGCTACGCGCGATTTGTCGAAGCCGAAGCCGCCGATCCTTTCCGGGTGGCCGAACAAAAGGCAGAGTATAAAACCCGATTGGGCGACCGTCGGGCCGGGGTCGTCTGGCATACCCAGGGGTCAGGCAAGAGCCTCTCCATGGTGTTTTACGCCAGCAAGGTCATTCGTCACCCGGCGATGGAGAACCCGACCATCGTGGTGATCACCGACCGCAACGATCTGGACAACCAGCTCTTTTCCACCTTCGCGGCCAACCGGCAGGTCCTGCGCCAGACCCCGGTGCAGGCGGAAAGCCGCGCCCATCTGCGGGAACTGTTGCAGGTGGCCTCCGGCGGGGTGATCTTCACCACCATCCAGAAGTTCTTCCCCGAGAACAAGGGTGATACCTACCCGCTGCTTTCTAAGCGGCGCAACATCGTGGTCATCGCCGATGAAGCCCACCGCAGCCAGTACGACTTCATCGACGGTTTCGCCCGCCACATGCGCGACGCGCTGCCGGGCGCCTCTTTCATCGGCTTCACCGGCACGCCTATTGAGAAGGAAGACAAGAACACCCGCGCCGTCTTCGGGGACTACATCTCCATTTACGACATCCAGCGGGCCGTGGAGGACGGCGCCACGGTGCCCATCTATTACGAGAGCCGACTGGCCAAGATCGAGCTTGACGAGGCCGAGAAGCCCAGACTGGACGAGGAATTCGAGGAGATCACGGAAACGGAGGAAGACGAGGCTCGCAAGCAGCGACTGAAAAGCAAGTGGGCTTCTCTTGAGGCGTTGGTCGGGGCCGAGAAACGCATTCGATTGGTAGCCGAAGACCTGGTGCAACACTGGGAACGACGCCGGGAGGCGATGTTCGGTAAGGGGATAATCGTCTGCATGAGCCGGCGCATCTGCGTGGAGATGTACAAGGCGATTACTGCCCTTCGGCCTGAGTGGCACAGCGACGATGACGCGAAAGGCAAGATCAAGGTGGTGATGACCGGCTCGGCATCCGACCCGCCCGAATGGCAGCCACACGTGCGGAATAAGGCAGCGCGCGATCTGTTGGCCCGGCGTTTCAAGGACCCCGACGATGAGCTCCAACTGGTGATCGTGCGCGATATGTGGCTCACCGGTTTCGACGTTCCCTGTCTGCACACGATGTATATCGATAAACCCATGAGCGGCCACAACCTGATGCAGGCCATTGCCCGGGTGAACCGCGTCTTCCGCGACAAGCCCGGCGGGTTGGTGGTGGACTATCTGGGGATTGCCGATTCACTCAAACGCGCGCTGGCCGTCTATGCCGAAAGTGGCGGCCGAGGCAGAGCGGCCATCGACCAGGCCGAGGCCGTGGCGGTGATGAAGGAGAAATACGAGGTGGTGCAGGGCATTCTGCATGGCTTCGACTACAGATCGCTGCTCCATGCAGACACCACCGCCCGCATGCAGGGCATCGCGGACGCCATGGAGTTCATCCTGGGGCAGGAGGACGGCAAGAAGCGCTATCTGCAGGCAGTGGCGGCGCTGTCCAAGGCGTTCGCCCTGGCGGTGCCGCACGAGGAGGCGCTGGCCATCCGCGACGAGGTCGGCCTTTTCCAGGAGATCCGGGCGGCCTTGATCAAGGCCACGGTGAGCCAGGGTGAACGCACGCCGGAGGAGATCGAGGCGGCGGTGCAACAACTGGTCTCAAAAGCGGTTTCGGGTCACGAGGTGGTGGATATCTTCGCGGCCGCAGGACTCGACAAGCCGGACATCTCCATCCTGTCGGATGAGTTCCTGGCCGAGGTGCGGGCACTTCCGCAAAAGAACCTGGCGGTGGAGACGCTCAGGAAACTTCTGCAGGACGAAATCAAGGTGCGGCTGCGGAAGAACGTCGTGCAGTCACGGGCTTTTTCCGAGATGCTGGAAGAGGCGTTGAACAAGTACCGCAACCGCGCCATCGCCGCGGCGCAGGTCATCGAGGAGTTGATCGCCATTGCCAAGGAAATGCGCGAGGCGCAGCGCCGGGGTGAGCCACTGGGGCTCTCCGAGGACGAAGCCGCTTTTTACGATGCCCTGGCTGCCAACGAAAGTGCGGTGGAGGTCCTTGGCGATGAGACTTTGAAAAAGATTGCCCAGGAGCTGGTGGAGAGGGTCCGCAAGAGCGTGACGGTGGACTGGAGCAAGCGGGAGAATACCCGGGCCCAGTTACGGGTGCTGGTCAAGCGCATCCTGCGGAAATACGGCTATCCACCGGACAAGCAGGAACAGGCCACGGAATTGGTGCTGCAACAAACAGAGGTGTTGTGCAGCGATTGGGTTACCTCCTGATGGGACAGGACTATGGTAGTGGGAGTCCGTCACCGCAAGTGGACAATCATGAACAAAATCTTCTCGAAGGAGATGCAAGGGAAAGGGGCACGAAGCGTCTGGGCAACTCATAAAGGAGATGTTGGTGGATGAAATCAAGGAGCAAAATACTTCGCGAGCGCGCCGTCGCTGCAATGGTGGCTGCCATCGATGTCTATAACAAGCCAGATTTTCGCTATCGCGCAGAGTCCTTTGTAATTCTGGCGCTGAATGCGTGGGAGCTGCTACTCAAAGCCAAGTGGCTGTCCTTGCACAACAACCGGCTCAGTAGCCTGTATATACGGGAACGAGGAAGGGGCAAGGGGACGCGGTATAAGCGGGGCCGGCTGCTCCATCCGTAGCGCCGATCTCTACGACGCGATGCAGGCATCCACCTCAACCGGTCAACCTATTGCACCCCCTGGATCCATCCCCTGCGCATCCGCGGTAGCCCATGTGGACAGGCCGCCGGAGTGGGTGAAGTGGGATGTGCCCATAGCCGCCCATTGGATCGGGCCATCCGGAACAGATTGCCCCGGCCCAGAGCTCGCGGAGAGAGGTACGGATGATGACCTACCTGGACGCCGCCTATACAATCCTCAAACGGGCAAACAAGCCCCTGCACTATCGAGAGATCACCCGCCGGGCCCTGGCAGAAGGGCTCATCCAGCCCCGGGGCCTGACACCCGAAGCCACCATGGGTTCCCGGCTCTACATCGATACCCGACAAGAAGGCTCCCGTTTCGTGCGCGCGGGACGTGGCCTTTTCGACCTGGCTGAACGCCAGCCCTCAGGTATCGATCGTCGCGTCCAGAAGATCAACCAGGCCACCCGCGAGCGACTGCGCGAGCTCCTCCACGTCATGCCTCCTGATCGCTTCGAAGCCCTCATCGGCGAGCTGCTCATTCAGATGGGCTTCGACGAACACACAGTTCAGGTCACCCAGCGCAGCAGCGACGGCGGCATCGATGTGGTGGGAGTGTTCCGGGCCGCGGGTCTGACCGAGATAAACGTGGCAGTGCAGGTCAAACGCTGGAGGCAAAAACGTGCGAGCCCCCGTGGTCACCCAGCTGCGCGGTTCACTGCAGGTGCATCAACAGGGGATCATCATCACGACGGGTGGTTTCTCTCAGGGAGCCCGACGAGAGGCTCGAGCATCCAACAAAGCCCACATCGGTCTCATTGATGGGGAAAAGCTTATCGAACTGCTCATCAAGCACCAGGTGGGCGTGCTGGAAAAGACCCTTAAGATCATCGGACTGGACGATGAGTGGTGGGAAATGTTGACCGAGCAGGCAGAAGAACCCCCACAGACTACACCGGTGTTCTCTCCCTCTCCGCCGAGAACGGGACAGAGACCTGTGGGCATTGTCCTGTTCGGGCAAACGTATCCTGTATCCACCTGGAAAGAGGTACTGCTCAAGACCATCGACGTGCTGGTCGAACGGCACCCCGGGGACTTCGCAGACAAAGCCACGGCTCTGCATGGCCGTAAGCGACAGTATATCGCGACCTCGGACGAAGACATGAAGGCCCCAAGGGCCATTCCAGGAACACGACTATGGGTTGAAACCAACCTCGATGCCCGATCGATCCTGAGGTTGAGTCGCCAGTTGCTGGCCGTGTTTGGATATGCGCCGGATTCGTTGGATATCCAACTGAAGCGGTAGACCTGACATGCCAAGGAAGCGCAGCGACCGAAGCATCTCGCACCTCGTGCCCCATAAGACCCTTCGCTTCGCTCAGGGTGATACGCCCACCACCGTCATGCTGGCCGCAGGCGAAGCATCTCACCCCCCACCCCCCACGTTTGGACAAGGGCCCCTCTCCCGGGTACACTAGACCCGCGGAGCCGCCGGGAACGTCCAGGGGAGCCCCGGGACCGGGGAGAACACGCCCATGCACCACGAGAGCGTGGCCGTCGTCGACTACGGCAGCCAGTACAGCCAGCTCAT
>JALSHN010000388.1 GCA_026982215.1 Gammaproteobacteria bacterium | reverse complement strand
AGGCCTCCTCGGCGCCATGATCGCGCAGCACCGACTCCAGATCCCCGGCCTCCACCCGGGCCAGGTCGGCGAGCAAAGCATGGAAATAGTCCTCACCCTCGCGGCGTACCCAGGCGGCAAACGGCTCGCCCTCCTGTCGCCGTTCGGCATAGGCGTCACGCAGCCGGCTCACCGCCTGCTCGATGCGCGCCGCCGGAATCTCCGGTCCCCGCACGGCGAACGTCCCACCCAGGCGGCCGCTGCCACCCAGGTGCAGGCGGTAATGGGGAATGAGCCGGCCATGCAACCGCCGCCCCTCGCCATGGAGCCCGATGTCGCCCACATAGGGCTGGGCGCAACCGTTGTGGCAACCGCTGACACGGATACGCAAATCGTCCGCCCCGCCGGAAAGCACCCGACTCACCGCCCGCGAATCGGTGATCCCCAGCCGGCAGGTCCAGGTCCCCGGACAGGCGACCACATCGTCCCCCGGCCGTGGCTCCCCCAAACCCAGCTCCGCCAGCGTGGCGCGCACGGCACCGAGATCACCCTCCTTCACCCCCAGCAACACCAGATTCTGATCCTGGGTGGTGCGCAACTCGGGCAAGGCATAGCACTCCAGCAGTGTCGCCAGCCCCTCCAGGGCCTCGGCGTCGATGTCGCCCAAAGGCAGCGACACCGGGACCACGAAGCGACCATCGTGTTGACGAAGAGGGCGCCGCGGGGCACGACTCAGATCAGGGGGATGGGGCACCCCACGACGCCAAACCTCAGTGGGCACCTCGCGCTCGGCATAGGCCGGCAGGAGACGATCCCGCTCCTCGCGATAGCGCGCCAGGAATCCTTCCACCCCGAACCGCTCCACCAGGAACTTCATCCGTGAACGGGCGCGCTTGGTGCGGTCCGAATAGCGATGGTGCAACGCGATCAGCGCCTCCAACACCGGCAACAGCCGCTCCTCGGGAATGAACGACTCCACTTCGATCGCCTGCCGCGGCTTGTGACCGAGGCCGCCACCAGCGAACACCCGGAACCCCGCTCGCCCCTCCCGCCACGACGCCACCACGCCGATGTCGTGCATCAGGCTCTGGGCGCAATCCCCCTCGCAGGCGGAGAAGGCGACCTTCACTTTCCTGGGCAGGTGCTGGGTGAGGGGGTGACGCAGAAAATGGGCCGCTGCCGCCTGGAGGTGCACCTGGACATCCACATGCTGATGGGGGCACACCCCCGCCAACGGGCAGGCGGTGAAATTCCGCACCGTATTGCCGCAAGCCTCGCGGGTGGTGAGCCCGGCCTCGGCGAGCCGTTCCATCACCGCCCCCACCAACTCCAAGGGCACGAAATGGAGCTGCACGTCCTGGCGGGTGGTGATACTGGCCAGATTCGTCTGGCTGTAATGACGCAACACCTCGGCCACCGCCCGCAGGCGTGGCGCATCCAGCCGACCCCCCGGCACCTTCACCCGCACCATGAACACCCCCGACTGCCGCTGGCCATAGACGCCGTGCTGCAGACGGATGGCGGTGAAACGCTCCTCATCCAGGTGACCGGCGCGGTAATCCTCCACCGCCCGCCGGAAGCGCGCGATCTCTTCGGAATCGGACCAACGAGGCAAGGTCTCGACAGACATGGACACCTCCATCAGGCAATGAATTTGAGGCCGATGACGACCAGCAGAGAGGCCAGCAATGGGCGAGTGATACGCTCCGAAAGGCCATGGGCCAAGCGTGCCCCCAACCAGATCCCCGGCAAGGAGCCGAGCAACAGCGCCGTCAGCAACGCCCCGTCGACGCTGCCCAACTGCCAGTGGCCGAAACCGGCCACAGCCGCCAGAGGAACGGCATGCGCCAGATCGGTTCCCACCAGACGCGGGGTGCTCAATGCCGGGAACAACAGCCCCAGCACCACCACTCCCAAGGCCCCGGCACCCACCGAAGTCAGCGTGACCAGCACCCCCAGAACCCCGCCGGCGAGGACAGTGGCCGCGGCGCGCCGGCGCCCCAAGACCACGGTGGACCCCGCCACCGGCGCGCGACGCCACAACAACGCCGCCGCGGTGAGCAACAAGGCCAGTCCCAGCCAGCCCTCCACCCAACGGCCTACGTCCAGCCCCTCGGCCTGCCAGCGGGCCAACCATTGGATCGTGGTGAGAGACGCCGGCAGGCTACCCAAAGCCATGAGCCCCACGATGCGCCAGTCCACCGCCGCCCGGCGCGCATGCGCCACGACGCCGAGGGCCTTGGTGAGCGCGGCGAACACCAGATCGGTGCCCACCGCCACCAAGGGGGGGATACCGAAGCCCACCACCAGCACGGGGGTCATCAAGGCGCCGCCGCCGACCCCGGTCAGGCCCACCAGCGTCCCCACCACGAAACCACTCAGGGTCAAAGCCCAATCCATATTTCCCGCCTCTTGGCGAGTGAACCTGGGGCTATCCTAGAACGGCTTTGTTATAATTAGAAATGCTCATTTATTATTTCTTTATAAGAAATTTAATATATGAATCTCAAACAACTCCGCTGCGTCCGCGAAATCGTCCGCCACGGTTTCAACGCCACCCAAGCCGCCGAGGCCCTGCACACCACCCAGCCGGCGGTGAGCGCCCAGATACGGCAATTGGAAGAAGAACTGGGAATCCGGATCTTCGAGCGCAACGGCAAACGCCTCACCGGCCTCACCGAACCCGGCGAACGCGTGCTGACCCTGGCACGACGAATATTGGAGGGCGTGGAAGACATCCGCCGGGTGGGCGAAGACTTCCGTGCCGAAGACCAGGGCACGCTGATCATCGCCACCACCCACACCCAGGCCCGTTACGCCCTCCCCCGGGTGATCCGAGGCTTCCGCCACGCCTACCCCAAAGTCCGGCTACGCATCCGCCAGGGTGCCCCGGTGGAGTTGTGCCGCATGGTCTTGGCCGGTGAGGCCGACTTCGCCATCGCCACCGAGGCCATTCCCGACACCCCCGGGCTCACCATGCTGCCCTGCTACCGCTGGAACCGCTGTCTGGTGGCCCCCCATGGGCATCCGGTCCTTGCCACCCAGCCCATCACCCTGGAGACCCTGGCCGCCCACCCGCTGATCACCTACGACTTCGCCTTCGCCGGCCGCTCGGTGGTGGAACGGGCCTTCGCCAAGGCCGGACTGCAACCCGAGGTGGTGCTCACCGCCCTGGACTCCGACGTCATCAAACACTATGTCGCCCTGGGACTGGGGGTGGGGATCCTCGCCAAGATGGCCTACGACCCGGAACAGGATCGCGAACTGGCCGCCCGCGACCTGGCCCACCTCTTCCCCGACAGCACCACCCACCTGGGCTACCGCAAGGGCCGTTATCTCCGGGGTTACATGGTGGACTTCATCCGCCGCTTCGCCCCTCACCTGGAGGAGATCATCGGCTGAGAAAAACAAAAAGAATCAATACAAAGGCGGCTCACCCGGCGGACGAGTGCGATAGCGCCGATAGCCCCACTGATATTGAGCCGGATGGCGGCGCACCAACGCCTCCACCATCCGGTTCAACGCCGTCGCCGCCGCCACCGCATCGGCATCGTCCAGCCCTTCGGGTGCACGGCGGAACACCAACCGATAACCGGCTCCCCCGGGCAGACGCAAGGCATAGGCCAACAGCGGCACCGCCCCGCTCCTGGCCAACAGACGCGGCAGCAAGGTCATGGTGGCCGCCGGGCGCTCGAAGAAGGGAGCGAACACCGACCCCCTGGGACCGGGATCCTGATCAGGCAGGATCCCCACCAACCCCCCCGCCCGCAAGGTGGAATACAAGGCCCGCACCCCCGAGGCATCGGTGGGTACCAGCCGGGCCCCGAACCGCTCCCGCGCCCGGCGCACCCGGGCATCCAACTGCTCGATCCGCGGCGGGCGGTACATCACCGTGAAGGGATAACGGGCAGAGACATACAGACCGATGATCTCCCAGGCACCGAAATGGGGCGAGATGAGCACCGCACCGCGTCCGCCCGAGCGCGCCGCCTCCAGGTGCTCCCCCCCCCACACCTCACGCACCAGCCCCAGACAGCGCGCCTGCTCCCAGCCCCACAAGGCCCCCAGCTCCAGCATCGCCTTGCCGGTCTCCTCCAGGGTCTCGCGCAGCAATGCCTCCCGCCGGGCCACCTCCCAGCAGGGGAAGGCCAGGCGCAGATTGACCGCCGCCACCCGGCGCAGATCGTTGTCGTAGCGGTACAAACCACGCCCCAACGCCGCCCCCAGGGCATGAGCGCGGGGCAAGGAGAGGCGTGCCGCCCCCGCGAGCGCGGCCTGCAACAGCGGTGCCCGCACCGCCCGCCGGATACTACGCGCGAGCGCGCTGCCCATCGTCTGATGGACAAACGGCCAGGGCGGCCTCCAGCCCCTGGGACATCAACGGCCGCATGGCTGAGAGCAGGCTCTTGAACAACCCCGGGTTGCGCGCCTCCTCGGCGGCCAGAAGCCCCTTGGTGTGCTCACGCTCGGTGGGCATGGAGAAACAGGCCGGACAGGAATCGGGCACCACCGGCAGGCCCGCCTCGGTGGCGAAGGCCGCCGTCTGGCGCTCACGGGCATACACCAACGGCCGGATCACCCGGATGTCCCCGGCATCGTTGAGATAATGCGCCTTCATGGTCTTCAGGCGACCGCCGCGGAAGGCCGACATGAGAAAACTCTCCGCCAGATCGTCCAGATGCTGCCCCAGCACCAGGACGTTGCAACCCTGCTCCCGCGCCACCCGATACATGATCCCCCGCTTCATGCGCGAGCAGAAGGCACAGAAGGAATCGTGCTCCAT
The DNA here is from genome assembly GCA_026982215.1 of Gammaproteobacteria bacterium. Lineage (GTDB taxonomy): Bacteria > Pseudomonadota > Gammaproteobacteria > S012-40 > S012-40 > S140-43. The sequence goes on along the minus strand of JALSHN010000388.1, from coordinate 3,713 downwards.
GTGTTCGGCGGCCAATTCGGCCAGTGGGTGGGACTCATAGAAATAGGGCACCCCCAGCGCCGCCAGATAGGGTTTCAGCGCCTCGGGGTGATAGCCCTCGATCTGGGGATCCACCGTCACCGCCGCCAACTGGAACTCGATGGGGGCATGGCGCTGGAAATGGCGCAGCAAATGCAGCAGCGACAGGGAATCCTTGCCCCCGGAGAGTCCCAGCAACAGGCGATCACCATGATGGATCATGGAAAAATCGGCAATGGCGCGACCGGCCGCGCGCAACAACGACTTGGGCGGTTTGGGCGACTCGCTCATCTCGGCACTCGCAGGAGAGGGGGGCCAAGGCCTATAATTTCGCGCTCCCCCGAAAACGGGAAGCGAATAAGGTTGGGCCAAAACATGAGCGAAGTCAAAACCCTCACCCCCAAAGAGGCATACGCCCTGATGCAGGAGAACCCCGACGCGGTGCTCATCGACGTGCGCTCCTCGATGGAATTCCTCTTCGTGGGCCACCCGGTGGGGGCCATCAACATCCCCTGGATCGACGAGCCCGACTGGAAGATCGACCCCCACTTCACCACCCACGTGCGCCAAGTGCTCCTCGGCGGCGTCTCCTGCGACCAAGAACACGGCTGCACCCCGGTGCTGCTCATCTGCCGCAGTGGCAAGCGCTCGCTGGAGGCGGGCCAGAAACTGGTGGAAGACGGCATCGCCGAGGTCTACAACATCGAACACGGCTTCGAGGGCCCGCTGGACGAGCACCACCACCGCTCCTCCATCGCCGGCTGGCGCTTCGACGGCCTGCCCTGGGAGCAATGCTGATGCCCCACTCCATCGAACGCCTGCTCGCCGAGCGCATCCTCATCCTCGACGGGGCCATGGGCACCATGATCCAGGCCCACCAACTCGACGAGGCCGACTACCGGGGTGAGCGTTTCCGAGACTGGCCCTCCGAGCTCAAGGGCAACAACGACCTCCTCAGCCTCACCCAACCCCAGATCATCCAAGGGATCCACGAGGCCTACCTGGCGGCCGGGGCCGACATCGTCGAGACCAACACCTTCAACGCCAATGCCATCTCCCTGGCCGACTACCAAATGGAAGCGTTGGCCTACGAGATCAACCGCGAGGCCGCCCGCCTGGCCCGCGCCGCCTGCGACCGCTTCACCCGCGACGAACGGCCGCGCTTCGTCGCCGGCGTGCTCGGCCCCACCAACCGCACCGCCTCCATCTCCCCCGACGTCAACAACCCCGGCTACCGCAACATCACCTTCGACGACCTGGTGGCCGCCTACGACACCGCCCTCTCCGGCCTCATCGACGGCGGCGCCGATCTCATCCTCATCGAGACCATCTTCGACACCTTGAACGCCAAGGCCGCGGTCTTCGCGGTGGAACGCTTCTTCGAACGCCAGGGGCGGCGCCTGCCGGTGATGATCTCCGGCACCATCACCGACGCCTCCGGCCGCACCCTCTCCGGCCAGACGGTAGAGGCCTTCTACAACGCCCTGCGCCACGCCCGCCCGCTGTCCATGGGCCTCAACTGCGCCCTCGGCGTCACCCAGTTGCGCCAGTACGTGGAAGAACTGGCCGGGCTGGCCACCTGCCGCACCTCGGTCCACCCCAACGCCGGCCTGCCCAACGAATTCGGCGAGTACGACGAAAGCCCCGAGTTCATGGCCGGCCACATCCGCCAATGGGCCGAGGCCGGCTGGATCAACATCGTCGGCGGCTGCTGCGGCACCACCCCCGAGCACATCCGCGCCATCGCCGAGGCCGTGGCCGACCTTCCCCCCCGCCAACCCCGGCGGGAAGAACCGCCGCTCACCCGCCTCTCCGGCCTGGAGGCCTTCAACATCGGCCCCGACTCCCTGTTCGTCAACGTCGGCGAACGCACCAACGTCACCGGATCGGCCCGCTTCAAGCGCCTGATCCTGGAAGAAAACTACGACGAGGCCCTGGATGTCGCCCGCAACCAGGTGGAGGGCGGCGCCCAGATCATCGACGTCAACATGGACGAGGCCATGCTCGACGGCGCCCGGGCGATGCGCACCTTCCTCAACCTCATCGCCGCCGAGCCCGACATCGCCCGCATCCCGGTGATGGTGGACTCCTCCAAATGGGAGATCCTCGAAGAAGGACTCAAATGCCTGCAGGGCAAGGGCATCGTCAACTCCATCTCCCTCAAGGAAGGCGAGGACAACTTTCTGCGCCAGGCCGAGCTGTGCCGCCGCTACGGCGCCGCCGTCATCGTCATGGCCTTCGACGAACAAGGCCAGGCCGACACCTACCAGCGTAAGATCGAGATCTGCCAACGGGCCTACCAGCTGCTCACCGAAAAGGTGGGCTTCCCCCCCGAAGACATCATCTTCGACCCCAACATCTTCGCCATCGCCACCGGCATCCCCGAACACGACAACTACGCGGTGGACTTCATCGAGGCCACCCGCTGGATCAAACAAAACCTCCCCCACGCCCTGGTCTCCGGCGGGGTCTCCAACGTCTCCTTCTCCTTCCGCGGCAACAACCCGGTGCGCGAGGCCATCCACGCCGTGTTCCTCTACCACGCCATCGCCGCCGGGATGGACATGGGCATCGTCAACCCCGGGCAACTGGCCGTCTACGAAGAGATCCCCGCCGAGCTGCGCGAACGGGTGGAAGACGTGGTCCTCAACCGCCGCCCCGACGCCACCGAGCGGCTGCTGGAGATCGCCGACAAATACCGCGGCGACGGCTCCGCCCAGGAAAAGAAAGAAGACCTGGCCTGGCGCGAACTGCCGGTGGAGGAGCGCATCACCCACGCCCTGGTCAAGGGCATCGACGCCTACATCGAAGAAGACACCGAACAACTGCGCCAGCAGGTGGACGACCCGGTAAAAGTCATCGAAGGCCCGCTGATGGCCGGCATGAACGTGGTGGGTGATCTGTTCGGCGAGGGCAAGATGTTCCTGCCCCAAGTGGTCAAGAGCGCCCGGGTGATGAAAAAGGCCGTCGCCTACCTCATCCCCTACATCGAAGCCAACAAAAAGGCCGATGCCCGCGCCGCCGGCAAGATCCTCCTGGCCACCGTCAAGGGCGATGTCCACGACATCGGCAAGAACATCGTCGGCGTAGTGCTGCAATGCAACAACTTCGAGGTCATCGACCTGGGGGTGATGGTCCCGGCGCAAAAGATCCTCGACACCGCCCGCGCCGAAGGGGTGGACATCATCGGCCTCTCCGGCCTCATCACCCCCTCGCTGGACGAAATGGCCCACGTCGCCCGCGAGATGCAGCGCCAAGGTTTCGACCAACCCCTGCTCATCGGCGGCGCCACCACCTCGCGGGTGCACACCGCGGTCAAGATCGACCCCCACTACGATGGCCCGGTGATCTGGGTCAAAGACGCCTCCCGGGCGGTGGGGGTGGCCCAGAACCTCATCCAGGAGGACATCCGCGAGGACTACCTGGCCACCATCCGCGCCGAATACGAGGCGGTACGCCGCCAGCGGGAAGGCAAAGGCCGCGCCCGCCAATTCCTGCCCCTGGCCGAGGCCCGCGCCAACAAGATCGCCATCGACTGGAACGAAGGCACCCCGCCGCCACCCGTGCAGCCCGGCATCACCGTCTTCGACGACTACCCCCTGGCCGAACTGCGCCACTACATCGACTGGAGCCCCTTCTTCCACGCCTGGGAGATGTCCGGGCGCTACCCCGAGATCCTCAACGACCCCCACAAG
>JALSHN010000387.1 GCA_026982215.1 Gammaproteobacteria bacterium | reverse complement strand
CCACCCATTTCGAGCGCCTGCTCTCGAACACCGAATCCTTGGTGAAGCGCCTGGAGATGTTTCCCATCGAGTGTGTGGTACGCAACATCACCGCCGGCAGTATCTGCCGCCGCCTGGGGGTGGAGGAGGGCATGGACCTCGACCCCCCGGTGTTCGAGTTCTTCCTCAAGAACGACGAACTCCACGACCCGATGATCAACGAATATCACATCCGCTCATTCCGTTGGGCCAATGATCAGCAGATCGAGGCCATGAAGGAACTCACCTTCAAGGTCAACGGGGTACTGAAAAAGCTGTTCGCCGATGCCGGCCTGCTGCTGGTGGATTACAAGCTGGAATTCGGTGACTACCACGGCCAAGTGGTGCTGGGGGACGAATTCACCCCCGACGGCTGTCGCCTCTGGGATGCCGAGACCCGCGCCAAGCTGGACAAAGACCGCTTCCGCCAGGGCCTGGGCGGTGTGGTGGAGGCCTACGAAGAAGTGGCGCACCGCATCGGCGTGCCCCTGGACTGACTCTGCGACCTCCGGTGACCCGTCCCATGATCATTCTCCCCGGTCCCAGCGCCCTGTCCGCCTTCCGATGCCGCCGCCTGTTGGCCACGCTGCAACGGCGGGTAGCACGGCTCTCGGCGCTCACGGCGCATCATCTGCACTTCGTCTCCCTGGCACGTGCCCTGGAAGGCGAAGAACGGCGCCTGTTGGAGGACATCCTGGCCTACGGGGAACCGGCCGAACCCCTGGCCGGGGAAGAGATCGTCATCCTTCCCCGGCTGGGGACCATCACCCCCTGGTCGTCCAAGGCCAGCGACATCCTCCACGTCTGCGGCCTGGAAGCGGTGGAACGGGTGGAGCGGGGCACGGTGTACACCCTGGCGGTGGACGGCGACCCCCTGAGTGACGAGGAACGCGAGGCGCTGCTGCCCCTGCTGCACGACCGCATGACCGAACAGCCGGTGGCGGAGGTGGCCGAGGCCGAGGCCTTGTTCAACCAGGCCGAGCCCCGACCGCTCACCACCGTGGATATTCTCGGTGGTGGCCGGGCGGCGTTGGAGGCGGCCAATCGCAGCCTGGGGCTGGCCCTGGCCGAGGACGAGATCGACTACCTGGTGGAGAACTACCGTCTCCTGGGGCGCAACCCCACCGATGTGGAACTGATGATGTTCGCCCAGGCCAACTCGGAGCACTGCCGCCACAAGATCTTCAACGCCCAGTGGATCATCGATGGCCAACGCCGGGACAAGACCCTGTTCCAGATGATCCGCAACACCCATGAAAAACACCCCGGGCGGGTGCTCTCGGCCTACAAGGACAACGCCGCGGTCATCGAGGGCCACCGGGCCGGGCGTTTCTACCCCCGTCCCAACACCCGCGACTACGACTATTTCCTCGAAGACATCCACATCCTCATGAAGGTGGAGACCCACAACCACCCCACCGCCATCTCCCCTCACCCGGGAGCGGGCACCGGGGCGGGGGGCGAGATCCGCGACGAGGGCGCCACCGGCCGCGGCGCCAAGCCCAAGGCCGGTCTGGCCGGGTTCGCCGTCTCCAACCTTCGCCTGCCCGACCTGCCCCAACCCTGGGAGCAGGATTACGGCAAGCCCCAGCGCATCCGCTCCGCCCTGGAGATCATGATCGAGGGGCCCATCGGCGCGGCGGCCTACAACAACGAATTCGGCCGTCCCAACCTGGGGGGCTATTTCCGCACCTTCGAGCTGGCGGTGCCCACCGCCGAGGGCGAAGAAGTGCGCGGCTATCACAAACCCATCATGATCGCCGGCGGGGTGGGTAACATCGCCCCCGATCACGTGGAAAAGGGCCTGATCCGCGGCGGCGACAAGCTGGTGGTCCTGGGCGGGCCGGCGTTGCTCATCGGCCTGGGCGGCGGAGCGGCCTCCTCCATGACCAGCGGTACCAGTGCCGAGGACCTCGACTTCGCCTCGGTGCAGCGGGCCAACCCGGAGATGGAACGCCGGGCCCAGGAAGTCATCGACCAATGCTGGCAACTGGGGCCGGACAACCCCATCACCTCCATCCACGACGTGGGTGCCGGTGGGCTCTCCAACGCCCTCCCCGAGCTGGTGAACGACGCCGGGCGCGGTGCCCGCATCGAACTGCGCGCCGTCCCGGTGGCCGATCCCTCCATGTCCCCGATGGAGATCTGGTGCAACGAGGCCCAGGAACGCTATGTGCTGGCCATCGCCCCGGAGCGCCTGGCCCGTTTCGAGGCCATCTGTGCCCGCGAGCGCTGCCCCTACGCAGTGGTGGGCGAGGCCACTGACGGCATCGAAGAACAGCGGCTGATCGTCGGCGACGGCCTGTTCGACAACACCCCGGTGGACCTGCCCATGGACGTGCTGCTGGGCAAGCCGCCCAAGATGCTGCGCGACGTGCGCCACCGCCCGCCGGTGCGTCGCCCCTTCGATACCGGCATCGTTCCCCTGCGCGAGGCGGTCTATCGGGTCTTGCAGCTTCCCACCGTGGCGGACAAGAGCTTCCTGATCACCATCGGTGATCGCTCAGTGACCGGGCTGGTGGCCCGGGATCAGATGGTGGGGCCCTGGCAGGTCCCGGTGGCCGACGTCGCCGTCACCGCCACCGCCTTCGACACCAACGCCGGCGAGGCCATGGCCATGGGCGAGCGCCCGCCGGTTGCCCTGCTCGATCCGGCCGCCAGCGCCCGGCTGGCGGTGGGGGAGGCCCTCACCAACCTCGTCGCCGCCGACGTCTCCGAACTCACCCGGGTGGTGCTCTCCGCCAACTGGATGGCCGCCTGCGGCCACCCCGGCGAGGACGCCGCCCTCTACGATGCCGTGGAGGCGGTGGGCATGGAATTGTGTCCGGCGTTGGGCATCAGCATCCCGGTGGGCAAGGACTCGCTGTCCATGAAGACCGTCTGGCGCGACGCCGAGGGTCGGGAGCGCAGCGTTACCTCACCGCTGTCGCTCAACGTCACCGCCTTCGCCCCGGTGGACGACATCCGCCGCACCCTCACCCCGGTGCTCGACGGCGCCATCGAATCCGAACTCATCCTCATCGACCTGGGCAAGGGCAAAAACCGCCTCGGTGGCTCGGCCCTGTGCCAAGTCTATGGCGAGTTGGGCGCCATCCCCCCGGACCTGGACGACCCACAACTGTTCAAACGCTTCTTCCATGCCGTGGTGGAACTCAACCGCCGCGGCCTGATCCGCGCCTATCACGACCGCTCGGACGGCGGCCTGGTGGCCACCCTGGCGGAGATGGCCTTCGCCAGCCACTTGGGGCTGGACATCGACATCAGCCGGCTCAGCGAAGACGACCCCCTCGCCGCCCTGTTCGCCGAGGAGCTGGGCGCGGTGATCCAGGTGGACCACCGCGATGTGGATGAGGTCCTCGCCTGGCTGCACGACGCCGGCCTGGGGCGTTACAGTCGCGTCATCGGCAGCCCCACCGTGGAGCACGACCGCCTGCGGATCCGCTATGGCGACGCGCTGATCCTGGACGAGGCCCGCATCGAGCTACAACGGGCCTGGTCCGCCACCAGCCACCAGATCCAACGCCTGCGCGACGATCCCGAATGCGCCGACGAGGCCTACGACGCCCTGCTCGACGCGGGCGATCCGGGCCTGTTCGCCGACCTCAGTTTCGATCCCGACGACGACATCGCCGCCCCCTATCTCAACCTCGGGGCCCGCCCCAAAGTGGCGGTGCTGCGCGAGCAGGGCGTCAACGGTCACGTGGAGATGGCCGCCGCCTTCCACCGGGCCGGTTTCGAGCCGGTGGACGTGCACATGAACGACATCCTCTGCGGTGCGGTGAAGCTGGAGGGCTTCCACGTGCTGGCCGCCTGCGGCGGTTTCTCCTATGGCGACGTCCTCGGCGCGGGGCGCGGCTGGGCCCACTCCATCCGCCACCACCCCCGCGCCCGCGACCAGTTCGCCGCCTTCTTCGCCCGCGAGGACAGCCTCACCCTGGGGGTGTGCAACGGTTGCCAGATGCTGGCCCAGCTGAAAGACCTCATCCCCGGTGCCGGCCATTGGCCCGAACTGGTGCGCAACCGCTCGGAGCAATTCGAGGCCCGCCTGGTGATGGTGGAAGTGCTGGACAGCCCCTCGGCCTTCCTCCAGGGCATGGCCGGCTCCCGGCTGCCGGTGGTGGTGGCCCATGGCGAAGGCCGGGCCCGATTCGACGACCCCGAGGCCCCGGCGCGACTGCTGCGCGAACGCCTGGCGCCGTTGCGTTACCTGGACCACTACGGCCGCCCCACCGAGACCTACCCCATGAACCCCAACGGCTCCCCCCTGGGGCTCACCGCCTTCACCAGCCGCGATGGACGCGCCACCATCATGATGCCCCATCCCGAACGGCTGTTCCGGGCGGTGCAATACAGTTGGCGCCCGCCCCACTGGCAGGAAGACGGCCCCTGGCTACGCATGTTCCGCCAGGCCCGCCTCGCCCTCGGGTGAAACCGTTCGAGCAAACGCCGCTGGCTCCCCCCTCATTTGTGGGCGCGTTGCACGAACTGGCGCACCAATGCGTGCTGCCGCAAGGCCTCTTCGCGCAGATGCTGTAATTGCGCTTGGGTATGTCCCGCCTGCTCGCCGCTTTCCTGGGCCTGGCGGCGGATGGTCTCCAGGCGTGGCTCGATCGCCGAGGCCCGCTCGCTCTGCTGCCGGGTCGCCTCGGCGATCTGCTTGGCCATCAGATCGATGGTGGCCACCGCCTCGGCGATGGCCTCCAAGGCCAAGGCAGCGCGGTCGGCGAACTCCACGCTGTCCTCGCCCTTTTGACGCCCTTGCTCCATGGCCGCCACCGCGCCGCGGGTGCCGGCCTGGAGCTTACCGATCATCTCCTGGATCTCATGGGTGGCGTTCTGGGTACGTGAGGCCAGGGTACGTACCTCATCGGCCACCACCGCGAAGCCCCGACCGTGCTCCCCGGCCCGGGCCGCCTCGATGGCGGCATTGAGCGCCAGCAGATTGGTCTGCTCGGCGATCTCGTTGATCACATCGAGAATCTTGCCGATGTTCTGGGCATGCCCCTCCAACTCGGCCATGGCTCCGGCAATATGCCCCATCTCCTCGCCCAGAGACTTCACCACCGCAGTGACCTCGTCCACCACACCGGCCCCCGAGGCGGCCTCCTCGCGGGCATTCTGCGCCATCTGCGCCGCGGTGTCGGTGAGCCCGCGTACCTCTTTCACCGCCCGGGCCATGGCCTGCACCGACTCGGCCACCTCGGCCACCTCACTGGTCTGCGCCGCCACCTGGGCCTGGGTGGCATCCATGGCGGTGACACTGTCCTCCACCAGGCGATTGAAACGCTCGCCGCTCACATCGATGCGGCGCATCACCGCCTCCAACTCATTGGAGAGAAACTCCAACGCCAGGGCCACCCGCCCGGCCTGGCTGGTATCCCCGGTAAAGACGAATTGCATCAGGGGATCGTCCACGATGCTTCGGGCCTTGGCCTCCAGGCGCTGCAAGGAGCTTCCCAAACGGCAGACGAGGGCCAAGGCGATGAGCAGACCCGAGGCGAGAAGCACAAAAGGCAGGGAAGACCAGCCCGAGGCCATCCCGGTGGCGATGATCCCCGGAGTGAGCAGCAGTACGCCGATGACTCCCATCTCCGTGGCCAGAGGCAGGCGGCGCCAGCGTAACCACCACGGCGTCTTACCGGCCCGCAGGCGGGCATAGAGACGCTCGCTGCGCTCCACCAGAGAACGCTCCGGCTTGAGACGCACCGATTGAAACTCACGGATCTGGCCTTGCTCATCGAAGATAGGGCTGACAAAGGCCTTCACCCAGTAATGATCACCGTCCTTGCGGCGATTCTTCACCATCCCCATCCACGGGCGCCCCCCCTTGATGGTGCGCCAAAGATCGGCGAAGGCCGCCGGCGGCATGTCCGGGTGGCGCACGATATTGTGCGCCTTGCCCACTAGCTCGGCCTCCTCGAAACCCGAGACCTCGAGGAAATCCTCGTTGATATAAGTGATCCTCCCCTTGGGGTCGGTGGTGGAGAGGATGCAATAGTGGTCGGGATAGTCGTATTCCCGGCCGGTGACGGGGAGATTGAGCTTCATGAGTACATCCCAAAAACAGGTTTTCCTTGTGGAATTGGGCTATCGGCCGGCGGTGGAAAAACCTGAAGCATTCACCCGGACTTTCCCCGGTCCGAATCCTGCTTGTCATCCCGCCCCGGGCGGAGTACCTTTTCCCCTCGATCGCCCTCCCATGGAATGTCCCAGGGTCACAGCATGAAACGGATTCTCATCACCGGCGGTGCCGGTTTCATCGGTTCTGCCGTGGTGCGTCAATACATCGCCGAGACCAACGTCACGGTGATCAACGTCGACAAGCTCAGCTACTGCGCCAACCTGGACTCCCTCGGCGACGCCCTCCATCACCCCCGCCACCGCCTGGAACGGGTGGACATCACCGACCGCCGCGCCCTGGAACGGGTGTTCCGAGTGCACCGTCCCCAGGCGGTGATGCACCTGGCCGCCGAGTCGCACGTGGACCGCTCCATCCATGGCCCCGAGGCCTTCATCCACACCAACGTCACCGGCACCCTCACCCTGCTGGAAGTGGCCCGGGCCTACTGGAACGAACTGGAGGGCGAAGACAAAACGGCCTTCCGCTTCCACCACGTCTCCACCGATGAGGTCTACGGCGACCTGGGGCCGGAGGAGCCGCCGTTCACCGAGACCACCCCCTACGCCCCCAGCTCACCCTATTCCGCCAGCAAGGCCGCCTCCGATCACCTGGTTCGCGCCTGGGCCCGCACCTACGGCCTCCCGGTGGTCATCACCAACTGCTCCAACAACTACGGCCCCTGCCAATTCCCGGAAAAGCTCATCCCCTTGATGATCCTCAACGCCCTCGACGGCAAGCCGCTACCCCTCTACGGCCGAGGCGACAACATCCGCGACTGGCTCTACGTGGAAGACCACGCCCACGCCCTGCGGCTGGTGCTGTCCCGCGGGCGGGCAGGGGAGACCTACAACATCGGCGGGCGCGCCGAGCGGCGCAACATCGACGTGGTCCACGCCATCTGCGACCACCTCGACCACCTCCAGCCACGCCCCGACGGACAAAGCCACCGGACGGCCATCCGCTTCGTCGACGACCGCCCCGGACACGACCGCCGTTACGCCATCGACTGCAGCAAGATCGAGCGTGAACTGGGTTGGCGGCCGCAAGAAAGCCTCGACAGCGGCCTGGAAAAGACCATACGCTGGTATCTGGACAACCCCCAATGGGTGGAACGGGTACGCAGCGGCGCCTACCGCCAATGGCTGGACCTCAACTACGCCGAGCGCCTGGCGCCATGAAAATCCTCCTGCTCGGTCCCCACGGCCAAGTGGGCCGTGCCCTGCGCGAACACCTGCAGGATTATGACCTCGTACCTTTGGACCGGGAGACAGGGGGCGACCTCGCCGACCTCGACGGCCTGCATCGCACCCTGGTGCAGCATCACCCCCAGGTGATCATCAACGCCGCCGCCTACACCGCGGTGGACCGCGCCGAGCGCGAAGCCGAGCAGGCCCGGCTCATCAACGCCGAGGCCCCACGGGTGATGGCCGAGGCCGCCCGCCATCTCCAGGCCCGCCTGATCCACTACTCCAGCGACTACGTCTTCGACGGCAGCGGCACCCGCCCTTGGCGGGAAGACGATCCCACCGGCCCCCTCAACGTCTACGGCGAAAGCAAACTGGCCGGCGAACACGCCATCCGCGCCATCTGGGAAAATCACCTCATCCTGCGGGTGAGCTGGGTGCATCACCCCCAAGGACGCAACTTCATCCGCAGCATCCTGAAACTGGCCCAAGAGCGGGAGCGACTGCGCATCGTCGCCGACCAACACGGTGCCCCCACCCCGGCCCGCCTTATCGCCCGGGTCACCCGCGAACTGCTCGCCCGCCCCGAGATCCGCGGCACCTACCACCTCGCCCCCCGCGGCGAGACCACCTGGCACGGCATCGCCTGCCGCGTAGTGCGCCGCGCCACCGAACGCGGCCTGCCCCTGAGACTCGACACCGACGCCATCGACCCCATCCCCAGCGAGGCCTATCCCACCCCGGCCCCACGACCCAAAAACTCCCGCCTCGACACCCGCGCCCTGCAAGCCCTGATCCCCTGGCCGCTTCCCCCCTGGGAAGCCGGCGTGGACGACACCGTCGAGGCGCTGCTGAAACAGCCCCACCAACCGCACGGCAACCCCATCCCATGAAAAAACGCAAAGGCATCATCCTCGCCGGCGGCTCCGGCACCCGTCTCTACCCGGTGACCCAAGCGGTCTCCAAACAGCTCCTGCCGGTCTACGACAAACCCATGATCTACTACCCCCTCAGCACCCTGATGCTGAGCGGAATCCGCGACATCCTCATCATCTCCACTCCCCAAGACACCCCCCGCTTCCAACAACTCCTGGGTGACGGCAGCCAATGGGGGCTGACACTCCACTACGCCGTGCAACCCCAGCCCGGAGGCCTGGCCCAGGCCTTCCTCATCGGCGAAGACTACCTCGACGGCCACCCCAGCGCCCTCATCCTCGGCGACAACATCTTCCACGGTCACGACCTGGCGCGGCTCCTGCAA
>JALSHN010000386.1 GCA_026982215.1 Gammaproteobacteria bacterium | reverse complement strand
CGATGCGCCCCTGGTGCTGCCGGTGGCGGCGGGGGCGGCCTGGTTGGGGGTGGCCGGTCTGGCCTACGCCCAGGTACCATGGCCGGCGCTGTTCTTCCTGGCCTGGGTGGGGCTGGTGCAATGGTTGCCCGTGCCGCTGCGCTTCGCGCGGGGTGGGGAGTGGGCCTATCGCGTGGGCCTTTCCGCCGTGCCCGCGCTGCTCGCGGTGGCGTGGACCGGTTTCAGCGAGGGGTTGCCGCCGTTGTGAATCTTTGTGTTTCCCATGTGAATGAACCGACGAGGAGGGAGTGACCATGAACAAAATGTTACGCCGATGGTGTGCTGCCGGTCTTTTGGCCTTGAGTGCCGTGGGGGTGCAAGCGGCGGAGTTTTTCAAGATCGATCCGGCGCATACCTATCCCCATTTCGCCATCAGCCACCTGGGGTTTTCCACCCTCTATGGTCGTTTCAATCAGACCACCGGTAAGTTTTTCATCGACTGGGAGCGGGGTACCGGCTCGGTGGAGGTGGAGATCGCCGCCGTTTCCATCGATACCGGTCACAAGAAACGGGACGATCACCTGCGCTCTCCGGATTTTCTCAATGTGATGGAGTTTCCAAAGATCCTCTACCGTTCCACCAAGGTGCGTATCGATCAGGACAAGAAAAGTGCCGTGGTGGAGGGGGAGTTGACCCTGCATGGGGTTACCAAGCCGGTCACGCTGACGGTGGAGCGCATCAATTGCGGGGTGCATCCGATGAACAAGAAATACATCTGTGGCTTCGACGCCCGGGCGAAGATCAAGCGCTCCGATTTCGGCATCACCTACGCCTTGCCGGCCATCGGCGACGAGATGGAGCTGTGGTTCGAGGTGGAGGGGATCCGCGAGTGAGCGCCGAGACGACCCGTTCGCGATCGGGGGCTTCGGCCCCCTTTCTTCATCGTCGCTGGACGATCTCCAGGCGCGGAGGGTCGATCCAGGTGGCGTGACATCGGGGGCAACGGCCGGGGCGGGTGGCGCGGCCGTGAGTGAAGATGAAACCGCAGCGACGGCAACGGGCGGGGTGGATCAGCAGTCGGCCGTTGCGGTGGACCAGACTGCGTTTCAGGTGTTCCACGTGCTCGGTGACGCTGCGTACCGGCAGTTCCAGGGCCTGTGCCAGCTCGCGGATGCTGTGGGGGCCGCGGCGTAACAGCCGTTCCAATTCTTCCCGTTGGTTCATGCGCGGAACCCCAGTTTGAGCGCGAGGGCCTTCTCCAGCTCCACCACCAGGAACAAAATGGCGCCGAGGGCGAAGATCAGCGCCCACTGCTCCACGGTGAGCGGTGCGCTTTGAAAGAGGTGTTGCAACGGTGGCGCGTAGGTGTAGGCCGTTTGGATGAGGACCAACGTGCCCAGGGCGAGCAGGGCGATGCGGTTGCGCAGCAGGCGGTCGAGTCTCAAGGCGCTGCGCTGGAAATAGCGGCTGTTGAACAGATAGTAGGCCTCGAAGACGACGATGGTGTTCACTGCCAGAGTACGGGCCTGCTCCAGGGACATGCCCTGGTCCAGTCCCCAGTGGAAAGTGAAGAAGGTCCCGGCCACCATCAAGGCGGCGACGAACAGGATCCGCCAGAGGAGATAGCCGTTGAGCAGAGGGGCCTTCGGGGAGCGGGGCGGGCGGTGCATCACGTCGCCCTCGGCAGGCTCGAAGGCCAGTGCCAGTGCCAGGGTCACCGTGGTGATCATGTTGATCCACAGGATCTGGGCCGCGCTCACCGGCAGTGCGGTGCCGAGGGCCACCGCGGCGAGGATCACCCCGGCCTGGCCGCCGTTGGTGGGCAGGATGAACAGCAGGGCCTTTTTGATGTTGTCGTAGAGGGTGCGCCCTTCCTCCACGGCGTGGACGATGGTGGCGAAATTGTCGTCCGCCAGTACCATCTCTGCCGCTTCTTTGGCCACCTCCGAGCCCTTGGCGCCCATGGCGATGCCGATGTCGGCCCGGCGCAGCGCGGGGGCGTCGTTGACACCGTCACCGGTCATGGCGGTGACCTCGCCGTTGGCCTGGAGGGCCTCCACCAGTTGCAGCTTCTGTTCCGGTGTGGTGCGGGCGAAGATGTCCACCTCGCGCACGGCTTGGCGCAGCGCCGCACCCGGGAGGTCGGCCAGTTCGGCACCGGTCAGGGTGCGACGGCCATCACCGATGCCCAACTGCCTGCCGATGGCCTGGGCGGTGATGGCGTGGTCGCCGGTGATCATTTTCACCTGAATCCCGGCGCGGCGCGCGGTTTCCACGGCGCGTATCGCTTCGGGGCGGGGTGGATCGATGACGCCGATGAGGCCGAGCAGCACCATCGAATCGAGGTCGTTCTCTTGCAGCGTGGTGTGTCCCGGTGGCAGGGGACGGTGGGCGATGGCCAGCAGGCGCAGCCCCTGGCTGGCCAGCTCGTGGGCACGTGCTTCCCACCAGGCCCGCTCCAGGGGGCGGGGGCCGTGTTCGCTCCATTGATGGCTGCAGAGATCCATCACCCGTTCCGGAGCACCTTTGAGGAAGATCTCCACATGTCCTTGGTGATCGTGATGCAAGGTGGCCATGTAACGGCGGGCGGTGTCGAAGGGGAGGGTGTCGAGGCGGGGCCATTGTTCTTGCAATCGGTCGAGCTCCATCCCGGCCTTCACTGCGGCCACCAGCAGCGCCGCCTCCAGGGGATCGCCGGCGATATGAGGCCCCGTCGCGTCCAGATGGAGTTCGGCATCGTTGCACAGCGCCCCGGCGCGCAACAGCAGCTCCAAGGCGGGATGGTGCAGCGGGTCGATGGTCTCGCCCTCGAGAAGAAAGTCGCCGTGGGGATCGTAGCCTGCGCCCTCCACTTCCACCTGCCCTGTCGGAAGGGCGATGCGGGTGAGCGTCATTTCGTTCTTGGTCAGCGTGCCGGTCTTGTCGGAGCAGATCACCGTCACCGCGCCCAGGGTCTCCACTGCCGGCAGGCGGCGGATGATGGCCTGGCGTCGGGCCATGCGTCGTACTCCCACCGTGAGGGTGATGGTGAGAATGGCGGGCAGCCCCTCGGGGATCAATGCCACCGCCAGGCCGACGCTGGCGAGGAACATCTCCATCCAGCCGTAACCGCGCAGCAGTCCGAGGGTGAAAGCCAGTGCGGCCAGCAGCAGGGTGGCGGCGGTGATACCGCGGGCGAAGCGGTCCAGCTTGTCCTGTAACGGGGTGCGCAGGGTCTGGACCTGTTCCAGCAGGGCGCCGATGCGGCCGATCTCGCTGGCAGGCCCGGTGGCCACGGCAACGCCGATCCCGCTGCCGCGGGTGACCAGGGTGCCGGAATAGGCCATGGCATGGCGTTCGGCCAAGGGGGTGTCCGGCGCATTGGCCGCCGGACGCTTTTCCTGGGGGACGGATTCGCCGGTGAGCAGGGATTCGTCGATGGCCAGTTCGTGGGTCTCCAGCAGCCGCAGGTCGGCCGCTACCCGGTCGCCCGCGGCCAGCAGCACGATGTCGCCGGGGACCACCTCCTCGGCGGTGATTTCCACCAGGCGTCCGTCGCGGCGCACCACGGCCTTGGGGGTGAGCAGGCGGCGGATGGCATCCAGGGCGTCTTCGGCCTTGCCCTCCTGGATGAAACCGATCACGGCATTGATAAAGACCACCCCGAGAATGGCGGCGGTATCCACCCAATAACCCAGAGTGGCGGTGATCACCGCGGCTGCGAGCAGGATGTAGATCAGCAGGTTGTCGAATTGGGCCAGAAAACGCCGCCAGCCTGCGGGGCGTGGGGGGCTGGGCAGGCGGTTGGGGCCGTAACGGCGCCGCCGCTGTTCCGCCTCTTTCTGACTCAGGCCATGGGGCGTGCTGTCGAGGGCCTGTAACACCTGTTGCGGAGACAGGGCATGCCAAGCGGGGGATTCCGTGCCGTTGTGGTTCTGCATCACGATCACTGCATTCGCGCCTCTTACACGGGGCCTTTCACCAGGATAGAGGAGGGGAGGCGGGGCGCCAGAAGAGATTTAGCACTCAAGTCTTGACAGTGACAAAATCGTGCCTATATTTAGCGCTCGAATATCGAGAGTGCCAATTCATCCGAGGTGTGATCCAAGGAGGCGAACGCATGAACATTCGTCCGTTGCATGATCGTGTGGTGGTAAAGCGTCTGGAAGAAGAGCAGACCACCCCGGGTGGCATCGTCATTCCCGACACCGCCAAGGAAAAGCCGCAGACCGGTGAGGTGTTGGCGGTGGGTGAAGGCCGGGTGCTGGAAGACGGCAAGGTGGTGCCGCTGGACGTGAAGGTGGGTGACAAGGTGTTGTTCGGAAAATATTCCGGCACCGAGGTCACCCTGGGTGAGGACGACTACCTCATCATGCGTGAGGACGACATCCTCGCCGTGCTCCAGTGAGCGGATTCGTTGGCAGACAGGGTTTGAAGACGGTTTTCCAGTTTTGTAGGAGGAAATGAACGATGACCGCCAAGATGGTGCATTTCTCCGATGATGCCCGCCACAAGATGGCCGAGGGCGTCAACATCCTGGCCAATGCGGTGAAGGTGACCCTGGGTCCGCGTGGGCGCAACGTGGTGCTGGAGAAGAGCTTCGGCGCCCCCACCATCACCAAGGACGGGGTCTCGGTGGCCAAGGAGATCGAACTCAAGGACAAACTGGCCAACATGGGCGCCCAGATGGTGAAAGAGGTGGCCTCCAAGACCGCCGACGTGGCTGGTGACGGCACCACCACTGCTACCGTGCTGGCCCAGGCCATTCTCACCGAGGGGCTGAAGGCGGTGGCCGCCGGCATGAACCCCATGGACCTCAAGCGCGGCATCGACAAGGCCACCACCGCCCTGGTGGAGGAACTGAAGAAGCTCTCCACCCCCTGCGAGGACAACCAGGCCATTGCCCAGGTGGCCACCATCTCCGCCAACTCCGACGAGCGCATCGGCAACATCATCGCCGAGGCGATGGAGAAGGTGGGCAAGGAAGGTGTGATCACCGTGGAAGAGGGCTCGGGTCTGGAGAACGAGCTGGAGGTGGTGGAAGGGATGCAGTTCGACCGTGGTTATCTGTCGCCCTATTTCGTCACCGACCAGCAGAACATGACCGCGGAGCTGGACAATCCGTTGATTCTGCTGCACGACAAGAAGATCTCCAACATTCGTGACCTGCTGCCGGTGTTGGAGGCGGTGGCCAAGGCGGGCCGTCCGCTGCTGATCGTGGCCGAGGACGTGGAAGGCGAGGCGCTGGCGACCCTGGTGGTGAACACCATCCGCGGCATCGTCAAGGTGTGTGCGGTGAAGGCGCCGGGGTTTGGCGACCGCCGCAAGGCGATGCTGCAGGACATGGCCATTCTGACCGGTGGTCAGGTGATCTCCGAGGAGCTGGGTCTGAGCCTGGAGAAGGCCACGCTGGAGCAGTTGGGCCAGGCGAAGAAGGTGGTGGTGAACAAGGAGACGACCACCCTCATCGACGGTGCGGGCAAGAGCGAGGACATCAAGGCGCGCATCGAGCAGATCAAGGCGCAGATCGAGGAGACCAGCTCGGACTACGACCGCGAGAAGCTGCAGGAGCGTGTGGCCAAGCTGGCCGGTGGTGTGGCGGTGATCAAGGTGGGCGCGGCCACCGAGGTGGAGATGAAGGAGAAGAAGGCGCGCGTGGAAGACGCGCTGCACGCCACGCGAGCGGCGGTGGAAGAGGGCATCGTGCCGGGTGGTGGCGTGGCGCTGGTGCGGGCGCAGAAGGTGCTGGAGGGTGTGAAGGGCGACAACCCCGACCAGGACACTGGTGTGGACATTCTGCGTCGTGCCATCGAGGCGCCGCTGCGTCAGATCGTGGCCAATGCCGGTGGAGAGCCGTCGGTGGTGCTGGCCAAGGTGAAGGAAGGCAGCGGCAACTTCGGCTTCAATGCCGCCAACGAGGAGTACGGTGACATGGTGGAGATGGGTATTCTCGACCCCACCAAGGTGACCCGTACCGCGTTGCAGAACGCCGCCTCCGTGGCCGGTCTGATGATCACCACCGAGGCCATGGTCGCCGAGATCCCCAAGAAGGAGGAACCGGCGGCCGGGGCTGGGGCCGGCATGGACGACATGATGTGATCACCCCCTGACCCCGGGGATTCCCGAGGGCGGGGCTGGGGAACTTTCCCTGGTCCCGCTCTGTCATTTCCAGTGCATCGCCCGCGGGGCGGTGCGGTCATGATGATCCATGTGTTCCGTCGGTTCGATCGTATTGCCCGTCGACTCAAGGTCTGCACGATCGAGAGGAGGTGAGCCATGCGAGAGGACAAGGTGGTAACCATGCATCGTCGTGACGTACTGGATCGTGAACGCCTCGGTCCGTTGGGTCGGGGTGTGCGCCTGATCCTGGCGGCCCTGGCCATCGGCCAGGTGTTTATCCTCCCGGGGCCCATCGCCCTGTGGCAGGCCCTGGCGGTGGCCGTGGGTGCCTTCTTGGCGGTAGAGGCCTTTGTGGGTTGGGGCCCGGTGGCCGCTTGGCATGCCGCGCAGCGGGAATGGCTGCGTGAGCGTCGCCGCGAGCGGAGCCCGGTCTCCACGGCCGTCTCCCAGGCCGAGGAGCCGTCCGCCAAGGAGGCGAAGGATCTGCCTCGGGCCGCCTGAGCCCGATGCATTCCCCTCCGGGGCGGGGTCTCTCTGGGGCCCCGCCCTTTTCTTTGGGTAAAGGGGGTCGATGGGGCTTGAAAGGCTTTTTCATTGCCCCATTTTTCATCTCGATCGGCCTGGATTTGAGTGAAGACTGTCTGCAATCACGGAGGTGAAGCGGATCATGCGCATCGCTCAAGTCGCCCCCCTGTGGGAGAGTGTGCCCCCCAAACTTTATGGTGGCACTGAACGCATCGTCTCTTACCTCACCGAGGCCCTGGTGGCGCAAGGGCACGAGGTGACGCTGTTCGCCAGCGGGGACTCCGAGACCCGCGCGCAGTTGGAGGCAGTGGTGCCGCGGGCATTGCGTCTGGCCCCCGGCCTGCACGATGCCACGGCCGCCCACGTGCTGGCGCTGGAGGAGGTGTTGCGTCAGAGTGATCGCTTCGACATCATCCATTTCCACGTCGATCACCTCCATCTGCCGGTGTTCTCCCGGCTGGACATTCCTTTCGTGAGCACCTTGCACGGGCGTTTGGATCTCCCCGAATTGGGGCCGCTCTACCGTCGCTTCCCCAAGGCGCCTCTGGTTTCCATCTCCAACCATCAACGGTTGCCGTTGCCCGATGGTGACTGGGTGGCCACGGTCTACAACGGCATCCCCGCGGATCATTACCGTTTCCATGCCCAAGGCGGCGATTATCTGGCCTTCCTGGGGCGCATGTCCCCCGAGAAGGGCCCGGATCAGGCCATCGAGATCGCCCGTCGTGCCGGGATGCCCATCAAGCTGGCCGCCAAGGTGGATCCAGTGGATCAGGACTATTTCGATCAACGGGTACGACCCTTGCTGGATCAGCCCGGTGTGGAATTCGTCGGCGAGATCGACGATGCCGAAAAGAACGATTTCCTTGGCAACGCCCGGGCATTACTGTTCCCCATCGCTTGGCCGGAACCTTTCGGCCTGGTAATGATCGAGGCCATGGCCTGCGGCACCCCGGTGATCGCCTATCCGTTGGGATCGGTACCCGAGATCGTCGAGGACGGCGTCAACGGCTTCATCGTCGAAGGGGTGGACCAGGCCGTGGGGGCGGTGGCGCGACTGGACGAGATCGACCGCCGTCGTTGCCGGGCGGTGTTCGAGAACCGCTTCTCTGCCCGACGAATGGCCGAGGATTACCTCGCGGTGTATCAGAAATTGGCGCAGACCGATTCACCGAGAGTCGCGGCACCGGTTTGAGTGAGGAACGATGGACGACGTCATCCAGATCAACGACCAGTGGTATGTGCGCGCCGGGTCCTCGCGGGTGGACGACCGCACTCGGGTACTGAAGCACGACGACACCTTCGCCACCCTGGATCGTTGGGGTGACGTCCAACCGATGGGGATCGGCGATCAGGGGCTCTACCACCAGGGAACGCGATTCCTTTCTCGGGAGGAGCTCCAGGTCAACCAGCGCCGGCCCCTGTTGCTCAATTCCATGGTCAAGGAGGACAACAGCCTGCTGGTGGTGGACCTCACCACCCCCGACCTCTACGACCCCCGCGGTAATTTGATGGTCCGCAAAGGGGTGGTGCATCTGTTTCGCGCCAAGCTGTTGCACAAGGGTGTTCAATACGAACACCTGCGCCTCACCAACTACGGCGACACCCCGGTGTCGTTGGAAGTGGACTTCCACTTCGGCGCCGATTTCGCCGACATCTTCGAGGTGCGTGGGGTACAGCGACCGCGGCGCGGCGAGTTACTCGGCCCGCAGGCGGAGGAAGTGGGGCTGTCGTTCGCCTACCGAGGCCTGGACGGCATCATGCGACACACCCGGGTGCGTTTCAGCCGGCGGCCGGTTTGGCAGGCGGCCGACACGGTGCGGTTCCGTATCCACCTCGAGCCCCGTCAAGTGGACGAACTCTACCTCACCACCCTCTGCCAACTGGGAGACGAGCCCCCCGAGGTGCTGCCCTATCAAGAGGCCTTCCATGCCCATGCCGAAGAATTGGCGCGTCGCCGTGCCCGGGCCGCCCGCCTGTTTTCCTCCAACGAACAATTCAACGACTGGGTCAA
>JALSHN010000385.1 GCA_026982215.1 Gammaproteobacteria bacterium | reverse complement strand
TGGCCTCGTCCACCGGCTGATCGGGGTCCTCGCCGACATTGAGATAGAACAACCCCTGGGCATCGACGGTGACCACCAAGGGCTCCTGATTCTCGCTGGGGGTGATGGGGGTGGCACTGGCCTGGGGAAGCTCCACCTGGACACCTTGGGTCAGCAAGGGGGCGGTGACGATGAAGATCACCAGCAAGACCAAAGTGACGTCGATATAGGGAACCACGTTGATCTCGGCCATGGGCCGGCGGCGTTGGCGCTCCATGGGGGTGGGCATCAGCGACGCACCTGTCGTTGCAGGATGTTGAGGAATTCTTCCTGAAAGCCCTGATAACGCATGTTCAGCCGATCCACCTCGTTGACGAAGCGGTTGTAGCCCATCACCGCGGGGATGGCAGCGAACAACCCGAAGGCGGTGGCCACCAGGGCCTCAGCGATGCCGGGCGCCACCATCGCCAGGGTGGCCTGCTTCACCCCGCTCAAGGCCCGGAAGGCGTTCATGATCCCCCACACCGTCCCCAACAGGCCGATGTAGGGGCTGGTGGAGCCGACGGTGGCCAGAAACGGAAGATGCTGCTCCAGGGATTCCATCTGCCGGTTCAGGGCCACCCGCATGCTGCGTTGCACCCCCTCCACCACCAGTTCCGCCTCGAGTCCGTCTTTTTTGAGACGGGCGAATTCTTTGAACCCGGCGACGAACATCGCCTCCATCACCTGTTCCCCGGGACGCAGCGTCTGCTGGGTCAACTCCTTGTACAGTCCGGTGAGTTCAGCCCCCGACCAGAAACGTTCCTCGAAGGCCTCCGCCGCCACACGGGCCTTCTTGAGCTGACGCGTCTTGGCGAAAATCACCGTCCACGCCAACACCGAGGCCAACAACAGCAGAAACATGACGAACTGCACGAAGGGACTGGCCCCGGCAATGAGATGGAGGATGGACAGGTCGGCGTTCACTCACTGATCTCCTTGTACAGGTCGAGGGGAAGACGTCGGGGGACCATCCGCTCGGCATCCACCGCCACCACGCGCACCTCGGCCTCGCACAAGGGACGCTCGTACACCCCCTGCTCACATACCCGCTGGTGGAAGGTAAGCCCCAGACGGCTCATGCGGGTGATTTCCTGAACCACGTCCAGGAGTTGGTTGAAGCGCGCCGGGCGGTGGTAGCGAATGTCCACCCGGGTCACCGCGAACACCAATCCATGGCGTTCGCGCAGCCAGTCCTGCTCCACGCCGCGGGATCGCAACCATTCCGTGCGGGCCCGCTCCATGAAACGCAGGTAGGCGGCATGATAAACCACGCCTCCGGCGTCGGTGTCTTCGTAATACACCCGCAGGGGCCAGAGGTAACGGTGTCGGGGATCCCGGCTCATTCACCCTCCCCGGCGAACAGGTCATCGGGACGGGCGGGGGCGGCGAGCCCCAGCAGCCGGTAGGCATGGGAGGTGGCCATACGGCCGCGGGGAGTACGCATGAGGAAACCCTGCTGGATGAGGTAGGGCTCGATGACGTCCTCGATGGTGCCTCGCTCCTCACCGATGGCAGCCGCCAGACTGTCCACCCCCACCGGTCCCCCGTCGAAACGTTCCACCACCGCCCGCAACAGACGGCGGTCCATGGGATCCAGGCCCTGCTCGTCCACGTCCAACATGTCCAGGGCCTCGGCAGCCACCTCAGCGGTGATGCGACCGTCGGCGCGCACCTGGGCGAAGTCGCGCACCCGCCGCAGCAGGCGATTGGCGATCCGCGGCGTCCCTCGGGCGCGACGGGCGATCTCCACCGCCCCGGTATCGTCGATGGGGGTCTCCAGGATGGCCGCCGAACGCAGGATGATGCGGGCCAGCTCCTCCACGCTGTAATACTCCAGCCGGGCGCTGATGCCGAAACGATCCCGCAGCGGCGAAGTGAGCAGACCGGCACGGGTGGTGGCGCCCACCAGGGTGAAGGGGGGGATGTCCAGCTTCACTGAGCGGGCAGCGGGCCCCTCGCCGATGACGATGTCGATCTGGTAGTCCTCCATGGCCGGGTAGAGGATCTCCTCCACCACCGGGCTCAGGCGGTGGATCTCGTCCACGAACAGCACATCGCGAGGCTCCAGATTGGTGAGCAGGGCCGCCAGATCGCCGGGGCGTTCCAGCACCGGCCCGGAGGTCTGGCGCAGATTCACCCCCAACTCATGAGCGATGATGTGTGCCAGGGTGGTCTTCCCCAGACCGGGCGGACCATGGAGCAGCACATGGTCCAGGGCCTCGCCACGACCACGGGCGGCCTGGACGAACAGGCTCACCTGCTCGCGCACCTTGCTCTGGCCGACGTATTCATCCAGGCGGGCCGGACGGATCCGCCCCTCCAACACCGCCTCACCCGGGGCGGCCTCGGTGGCGATGAGGCGGTCGGTCTCGATGACCATCAGCGTGCCGCCCCTTGCAGAGCCCGGCGGATGATCTCCTCGGTTCCCAGGCCGTCGGTCTCCACCCGGGCCAACATCCGGCTCACCTCGGCGGGCTTGTAGCCCAGGGCCTCCAGGGCCTCACGGGCCTCGTCCTCGGGACCGCTGGGGATGCCCACCACCGGTCCGGCATTCCCGGACGGAAGCGATTCCGCACCTTTGAGTTGATCCCGCAATTCGACGATCAGGCGTTCGGCGGTCTTCTTGCCGATTCCGGGCAGGCGGACCAGGCGGGCACTAT
The DNA here is from genome assembly GCA_026982215.1 of Gammaproteobacteria bacterium. Lineage (GTDB taxonomy): Bacteria > Pseudomonadota > Gammaproteobacteria > S012-40 > S012-40 > S140-43. Next base: position 5,950 of record JALSHN010000385.1, on the reverse strand, counting down.
CACCCTGACGCACGGCCTCGGCCAGGGCCTCGGCGTTCATACCGGAGAGCAGGGCCAAGGCGATCCGCCCCCCCACCCCGGTGATCCGAATCAAGCGACGGAACAGATCACGCTCGGCCTGACGGGAGAAGCCATAGAGTAGATGAGCGTCCTCACGCACCACCATGTGGGTGTGTAGATGGACTCCCTCCCCCTCGGCGGGGAGCTCGTAGAACGTGGTCATGGGGGCTTCCAGCTCGTACCCCACCCCACCCACGTCCACCACCAGATGGGGCGGACGCTTGCTTACCAACGTGCCACGCAGATGGGCGATCACCCCTCACCCCCGGGGCGATGATGATGGTGGCAGAGGGCCACGGCGAGGGCATCGGCGGCATCGGCTTGGGGCGTGCCGTCCAGAGACAACAAGCGGCGCACCATGTGCTGTACCTGGACCTTGTCGGCCCGGCCGGTGCCGACGACGGTGCGTTTGACCAAGGTGGGACTGTACTCCGCCACCGGCAGACCAGCCGCCACCGCGGCAGCGATGGCCACCCCCCGAGCCTGACCGAGCTTCAAGGCGCTGGAGGGATTACGGTGGACGAACACCTCTTCGACGGCCATTTGCTCGGGGCGGTACTCGGTCACGATGGCGCTCATGCTGGAGAAGATCTCGGCCAGGCGCTCGGCCATGGGCCCGGAGCCCAAACGGAGGCACCCGCTGACCACATAGCGGACCCGCCCCGGGGCGGCGTCGATGATACCAAAACCGGTCGTGCGCGAACCAGGATCGACCCCGAGGATGCGCACCACCGGCATCCCCGTCAAAGCTGTGCCAGCACCGACTCGGGGATCTCAGCGTTGGAATACACCTTCTGGACGTCGTCCAGGTCCTCCAGCATATCCAGCAACTTGAGCATGGTGCGGGCGTCGTCCACGTCCAGGGTGACCGTGGTGGCTGCACGCATGGTCACCTCGGCGGACTCCGGTTCCAGACCGGCCGCCACCAGGGCGTCTTTCACCGCGCCGAAGTCCTCGGGCGTGGTGATCACGTCCATGCTGCCATCCTCGTTGCTCACCACGTCCTCGGCACCGGCCTCCAGGGCCGCTTCCATGAGCCGATCCTCATCCACCGCCGGCGGGAAACTCAACACCCCCTGCTGAGTGAACAGGTAGGCCACCGACCCCGAGGTCCCCAGGTTGCCGCCCATCTTGCTGAAGGCGTGACGCACCTCGGCCACGGTGCGATTGCGGTTGTCGGTCATGCAATCCACCATCACCGCCACCCCGTTGGGTCCGTAGCCCTCGTAGCGCACCTCCTCCAGGGCCGCACCCTCTTGCTCACCCGAGCCACGTTTGACGGCCCGCTCGATGGTGTCCTTGGGCATGTTGTGGGAAAGCGCGTTCTCGATGGCCGCGCGCAGGCGGGGATTGGCCGAGGGATCCGGCCCACCCAAGCGGGTGGCGACGGTGATCTCCCGAATGAGTTTGGTGAAGATTTTGCCGCGTTTGGCGTCCTGGGCCCCTTTACGATGCTTGATGTTGGCCCACTTGCTGTGTCCTGCCATGAACAACCTCGATCAACGAACGACATCGGATGCGCGGTCGAATCGACCGCCTCCCGGAAAGCCTTGTGTCAGAACTCCACCTCGACCCCGACACGGACCCCCTTGTCCAGATCCACATAACGCCCACCCACGGTACGGGCTTCGAAACGGCGATAACCGGCATGGATCCTGGCCTGCGGCAGGATCTCGTATTCCGCCTGCAGTGCCCAGGTGGAATACGAGCGGGCATCCAGGAAGGTGACAATGTCGGGGGCATAGTAAAACTCACCGGCCAGCGCGAAACGTTCGGCCTGGGGCAAGCGGTAGCGCATCTCACCACCGAGGGCGAAGGCGAACACCTCCGTTCCCCCCTGACCGGCGAGGTTGAAACGCCCCCCTACCCCCACCTCCAGCCCCGGCACCCGGGTGCCCGCCTCGTCGCGCACCTCCAGGCCGGCATGGAGAATGTACGTCTCATTGGTGTTGTAGAGGAAACCGAAGTTCATCTCGTTGCGGCCGAAGCTTTGTCCCCCCACCAGGGTGCCGTAGGTGAAATAAGCGCTTTTCTCGCTCAACGCCACGCCGGCGTTCTGCGCCTGGGCCAATCCCGCGGCCAGGCACACCCCCAATCCTGCCAACCAATGGAATCGCATGGATCTCAAGGCCTCCCTGATAAGGTGTTCCGGTACGAGAATTGAACGACCGACCCCCTGCGTGGTCCGAGCGAAAACCCACATCAAGCTTATGGACACGCCGATCGCGCATGCTATAGTCGGTGCAGAATGTTACCACAGGCCCCCGGGCCGTCGCGCCCGCCCCAACGGCCACCAAGCCCGGGGGGCGTGTCCCGTTCAGTTCACGAGGTACCCCACCATGCAATTCGGTCCCTTCGACGCCTCCATCGGGGAGATCGTCGCCTACACCCTCATCACCACCCACATCACCATCGCCGCAGTCACCATCTATCTTCACCGCCATCAAGCCCACCGCGCCCTGGAGCTGCACCCGGTGGTGGCCCACTTCTTCCGCCTGTGGCTGTGGCTCACCACCGGCATGGTCACCAAGGCCTGGGTGGCCATCCATCGCAAGCACCACGCCAAATGCGAAACTCCGGAAGACCCCCATAGCCCTCAGGTGCTGGGGCTGAGAAAAGTGCTGCTGCAAGGCGCCGAACTCTATCGGGCTGCGGCCGCCCAACCGGAGATCCTGGAGAAATTCGGCCACGGAACCCCCGACGACTGGCTGGAGCGCCACCTCTACACCCCCCACAGCAACAAGGGAATCTTCATCACCCTCGCGGTGAACCTGACCCTGTTCGGTCCCATCGGCCTCACCATCTGGGCAATCCAAATGCTGTGGATTCCCCTGCTCGCCGCCGGCGTCATCAATGGCCTGGGTCACTACTGGGGCTACCGCAACTATGAATGTCCCGACGCCTCCACCAACATCCTCCCGTGGGGGATCCTCATCGGTGGTGAGGAGCTGCACAACAACCACCACACCTTCGCCAGCTCGGCCAAACTCTCCTCCAAGTGGTGGGAATTCGACATCGGCTGGCTGTACATCCGTCTCCTCCAGGCGGCAGGGCTGGCGCGGGTGAAAAAGGTGGCCCCCAAACCGGTCCTCGGCCCGGCGAAACCGGCACCGGACATGGACACCCTCCGCGCCCTGTTCACCTACCGCTTCCAGGTGATGGCCGATTACACCCGCCAAGTCATCGCCCGGGTGAACGCCGAAGAACTGCATCGTGCCCGAGGTTCGCAGCGGGATCGGGTCAAACGGGCCAAGACCCTACTCGCCCGCGAGGAAAGTCTGCTGGACGAAGCCAGCCGCAACCGCCTGCAACAACTACTGGCGGACAACCGCACCCTGGAGACCGTCTACCAGTTCAAGCTGCGCCTCAAGGCCATCTGGGAACGCTCCCAAGAGAGCCAGGAGGCGCTGTTGCAACAGCTCCAGGACTGGTGCCGGCAGGCCGAGGCCACCGGTATCCAGGCCCTGGAGGAATTCGCCAATCGCCTGCGCCGCTACTACCCCCTGCCGCCGGCAACGCAATGACCGCAACAACGAAAAACCCCGGCGCCAGGCCGGGGTTTTTCATCGCCCACCAACGGGGCCGATCAAGCGAAATACGCAATCACTTGATCTTGGCTTCCTTGTAGATCACGTGCTTGCGGACCACCGGATCGTACTTCTTGATCTCGAACTTGCCGGGCATGGTGCGGCGGTTCTTGGTGGTGGTGTAGAAGTGGCCGGTACCGGCGGTGGAAACCAAACGGATCTTCTCTCTCATGACGTCCTCCTCACACCTTCTCGCCGCGGGCACGCATCTCGGCGAGCACCGCATCGATGCCTTTCTTATCGATGATGCGCAAGCCCTTGGAGCTCACCCGCAGCCGCACCCAGCGGTTCTCACTCTCCACCCAGAAACGGCGATAATGCAGATTGGGCAGAAAACGCCGCTTGGTCTTGTTATTGGCATGGGAGACGTTGTTCCCGGTGATGGGGCGCTTCCCGGTGACCTGACATACCTTGGACATGATCGTCACTCCCGAAAAATCCGAATTCGTCGCCCGACCCGGGAGGGCCCGGCGGGAAAGGGCGCACTTTATACCAGAAAACCCCGCCCGGGGGTAGCCCTCACAACAGGCCGCGCTCGGCGAAGGAGCAGCCCTCACCATCACCGACGATGAAATGATCCAACACCCGGATGTCGACCAGCTCCAGGGCCGTCTTGAGGCGCTGGGTCACCTGGATGTCGGCCCGGCTGGGTTCGGCCACCCCCGAGGGATGATTGTGGGCGAAGATGATCGCCGCCGCCCCCTGATCCAGGGCCCGGCACAACACCTCCCGCGGGTGGATAGAGGCCCCGTCCAGGGTGCCATGGAACAGGCGCTCGAAGGCGATCACCCGATGACGGGTATCGAGAAACAAACAGGCGAACACCTCCCGTGGCTCGTCGCGGAGTTGGGCGATGAGAAAACGCCGCACCTGGGTCGGGGAGGTGAGCGGATCCCCGCGCTGGAGCTCCTCGGCCAGATACCGGCGACTCATCTCCAACACCGCCTGGAGCTGGGCGTACTTGGCATCGCCCAACCCCATCGCGGCGCAGAAACTGCGCCGGTCGGCGGCCAACAGCCCGCGCAACCCCTGGAAACGGGCCAGCAGCTCATGGGCCAGATCCACCGCCGTGCGCCCCTTCACCCCGGTACGCAGAAAAATGGCCAGCAGCTCGGCATCGGATAGTGCCTGGGGCCCCTCGCGCAACAACCGCTCCCTGGGCCGCTGCTCCGAGGGCCAATCGGTGATCGCCATCCCCTGCTCCCCCTGATAAAATTTGTTTCTTTCTATCGTTCCCCCACCGATGACGCCATTATCCGATCGGAAGATTCTCCTCGGGATCGGGGCCGGCATCGCCGCCTACAAGACCCCCGAGCTGGTGCGCCGCCTGCGCCGGGCCGGCGCCGAGGTGGAGATCGTCCCCACCCCGCGGGCCTTGCGCTTCGTCACCCCCGAGACCCTCGCCGCGGTGAACGACCGCCCCCCCCGGCTGGAGGCCTTCGACACCGACGCCATCATGGACCACATCGAACTGGCCCGCTGGGCCGATGCCCTGCTCATCGCCCCGGCCACCGCCGACCTGGCCGCCCGCCTGGCCCATGGCCTCGCCGACGATCTGCTCACCACCCTGGCCCTGGCCTGCGAGGCCCCGCTGGTCCTCGCCCCGGCGATGAACCGGGCCATGTGGGCCCACCCCGCCACCCAGGCCAACATCCAGACCCTGGCCCGACGCGGCGCCCACGTCTGGGGGCCGGCAGAAGGAGAACAGGCCTGTGGCGAGACCGGGCCGGGGCGAATGCTGGAACCCGAAGAACTGCTCCAACGCCTCTGTGGGCTGTGGACACCCCGACGTCTGAGCGGCCGGCAGGTCCTGATCACCGCCGGCCCCACCCGCGAGGCCTGGGACCCGGTGCGTTACCTGGGCAACCGCAGCTCCGGGCGGATGGGTTACGCCCTCGCCCAGGCCGCCCGTGAGGCCGGGGCCGAGGTGATCCTGGTGAGCGGCCCCACCGCCCTCCCTCCCCCGGCCGGCGTCGAGACCGTGGCCGTGGAGAGCGCCGAGGAGATGCTCGCCGCGGTGGCTGAACGCATCGAGGGAGTGGACCTCTTCATCGCCGCCGCCGCGGTGGCCGACTACCGCCCGGCACAAACCGCCGAGCAGAAGATCAAGAAAAACGACCAGGAGCAGCTGACCCTCACCCTGGTGCGCAACCCCGACATCCTCACCTGGGTGGCCACCCGCCGCCCACGCCCCTTTTGCGTCGGTTTCGCCGCCGAGACCGACGCACTGGAACACCACGCCCGGGAAAAACTGCAACGCAAAGGGCTGGACATGATCTGCGCCAACCCAGTGGGGCCCGGAC
>JALSHN010000384.1 GCA_026982215.1 Gammaproteobacteria bacterium | reverse complement strand
GGGATACCACTGGGGTGCCCGGGCCCTGGGGCTGGTGATGGCCTTGGTGGGGGGGACGGCTTTGGTCCATCTCCATGGGGCGGCGGTGGGAGAGGCGCTGCCCTGGGGAGCAGGGGGACTGCTGGGGGAGCAGATGGCCACGGTGTTCACGCAGTGGTTCAATACCGCCGGCGGCAGTCTCTTTCTGGCGGTGTTGCTGCTGGTGGGGGTGAGCCTGGCCACTCGCTTGTCCTGGCTGCGCCTTGCGGGGCGCGGGCTGGCGTTGACGGGATCGGCAGGACGGGGGATGGTGCAGCGCGTCGGGGCCTGGCGTGTCCGACGCCGTGAGCGTCGCGCCGCCCGCCGCCAGGAGAAGAAGGGAGCGCGGCCTACCTCCAAAGTGGAGAAGTCATCGGTCCCGCCGGCCGCCAAGCGTACGGACCCGATCATCGTGCCTCGTATCACCGAAGAGGTGAAGCTGTCGTCGAAGGCGGCGGCTCCACGGCGCAGCGGGGATTTCGTCCTGCCGTCCTTGACGTTGCTCGATCCCCCCGATCCTCATCAGGCCTCGTTGGACGAGGCGGGGCTGGAGTCCACCTCCCGGCTGGTGGAGAGCAAGCTGGCCGATTTCGGTATCACCGCTCAGGTGGTGGCGGTCTATCCCGGGCCGGTGATCACCCGCTATGAGATCGAGCCGGCGCCGGGTACCAAGGCCAGTCAGATCACCAATCTTTCCCGGGATTTGGCGCGATCTTTGTCGGTGGTCTCGGTGCGGGTGGTGGAGGTGATTCCCGGCAAGACCACCATCGGTCTGGAGATCCCCAATCCCAAGCGGGAGATCGTCCGCCTGGTGGAGGTGTTGCAGTCGCGGGCGTACACCCAGGCGCGTTCGCCACTCACCCTGGCGCTGGGGAAGGATATCTCCGGGGAGCCGGTGGTGGCCGATCTGGCGAAGATGCCCCATCTGCTGGTGGCCGGCACTACCGGCTCGGGCAAGTCGGTGGCCATCAACGCCATGATCCTCAGCCTGCTCTACAACGCCACACCCGAGGAAGTCAGGCTGATCATGATCGATCCCAAGATGCTGGAGCTGTCGGTGTACGATGGCATCCCGCATCTGTTGGCCCCGGTGGTCACCGATATGAAAGAGGCCGCCACCGCCTTGCGCTGGTGCGTGGCGGAGATGGAACGGCGTTACAAGCTGATGGCCACCTTCGGGGTGCGTAACGTCGCCGGTTTCAACAACAAGCTGCGCGAGGCGGCCGAACGGGGCGAGCCGCTGCGTGACCCCTTCTACGACGGCGCGTTGGAGGGCCAGCCTGCCCCCGAGCTCAGCCCTCTGCCCACCATCGTGGTGGTGGTGGACGAGCTGGCCGATATGATGATGATCGTCGGCAAGAAGGTGGAGGAGCTGATCGCCCGCCTGGCGCAGAAGGCCCGCGCCGCGGGAATCCACCTGATCCTGGCCACCCAGCGCCCGTCGGTGGATGTGATCACCGGACTCATCAAGGCCAACATCCCTTCGCGCATCGCCTTCCAGGTCTCTTCCCGGATCGATTCCCGCACCATCCTCGATCAACAAGGGGCCGAGCAGCTCCTGGGCCAAGGAGACATGCTCTATTTGCCCCCGGGGACCGGCCTGCCCATCCGGGTCCATGGGGCCTTCGTGGACGACCAGGAGGTCCACCGGGTGGTGGAGGATCTGCGTGCCAAGGGCAGCCCGGACTACGTGGAGGAAGTTCTCAAAGGTGGAGGCGGGGAGGATGTGGCCGGTCTCGGTGGCGGGAACCCCGAGGAGACCGACGAGCTCTATGATCAGGCGGTGGCCTTCGTCCTGGAGAGCCGTCGGGCCTCCATCTCCGCGGTGCAGCGCAAGCTCAAGATCGGCTACAACCGTGCCGCGCGGATGATCGAACAAATGGAACAGGCCGGTCTGGTGGGGCCGCTACAGCCCAATGGCTCCCGGGAAGTGCTGGCCCCTCCGCCCCCCGATTGAGGTATCCCATGAATAAACTCCTTGCCATTTTTCTGATCATTCTGGCCCTGCCTGCCTGGGGAGCCAATGGCATCGAGCGCCTGGAGCGTTTCATGGACGGTCTGCAGACCTTGCGAGGCGAGTTCCGCCAGCGTCTTCCCGAGGGGGGGTCTCCCTTCAAAGAGGCGCGTGGCAACTTGGTGTTGGCGCGCCCTGGCCGCTTCCGTTGGGAGTATACCTATCCGCTGGGCCAGCTCATGGTGGCCGATGGGGAGACGTTGTGGATCTATGATCCCGACTTGGCGCAGGTGACCCGGCGCCCGCTGGGCGAGGCCTTGAGCGACACCCCGGCTGCCCTGTTGGGGAGCAAAATCCCTTTGGAACAGCGGTTCCAGTTGGTGGACGGCGGCGAGCGGGACGGTCTGAGCTGGGTGATCCTCATCCCCCGAGAGCGGGAATCCGGCTTCGAAGGCATCCGCTTGGGGTTCGACGATCACGGCCTCAAGCGCATGGTGCTGCTGGATCTCCTCGGGCGGGTGAGTGAGCTGGAATTCACCCGCTTGGAGCGCAACGTCGCCATCGCCCCCGACACCTTCCGTTTCGAGCCCCCACCGGGGGTGGACCTCTTCTCCACCCTGGAGTGATGGACGACCTCTTCGCTGCCATCGATCCCGCCCGGCCCCTGGCCGACCGCATGCGGCCGCGCCACTGGCGGGAGATCGTCGGCCAGGATCACCTGTTGGGAGAGGGAAAGCCCCTGCGCACGGCCCTAGAAAGCGGTCGGCTCCATTCCATGGTCTTCTGGGGGCCGCCAGGTACCGGCAAGACCACCCTGGCCCGGCTCATCGCCCAGGCGGGGGAGGCCCAGTTCCTCACTCTCTCGGCGGTGCTGGCCGGGGTGAAGGACATCCGCCAGGCGGTGGAAAAGGCCCAGGCCGCCCGTCGGGAGCGGGGGCTGGCCACAGTGCTGTTCGTGGACGAGGTGCACCGTTTCAACAAGGCCCAACAAGACGCCTTCCTGCCCTTCGTGGAGGATGGCACCCTGGTCTTCGTGGGCGCCACTACCGAAAACCCCTCGTTCGAGCTCAACAACGCGCTGCTCTCCCGGGTGCGGGTCTATGTCTTGAAGCCCCTGGATACCACCGCCCTCCGTGTCCTCATCGACCGGGCGTTACAAGATGCTCAGCGGGGTCTGGGGCAACGGCGGATCGAGTTGGCAGAGCCGCTACGGGATCGCATTGCCCAGGCCGCCGACGGCGACGCCCGCCGGGCCCTCAACCTGCTGGAAGTGGCGGTGGAGCTGGCCCCCGAGCACGAGGGTCGAGTAGAGGTGGACGAGGCCCTGGTGGGCGAGGTACTCCGCGGGGGAATGCGGCGGTTCGACAAGGGCGGCGAGGCCTTTTACGATCAAATCTCCGCCCTGCACAAATCGGTGCGAGGCTCCGATCCTGACGCCGCCCTCTATTGGTTGTGCCGCATGCTCGACGGCGGCTGTGATCCCCTCTACATCGCCCGCCGGGTGGTGCGCATGGCCTCGGAAGACATCGGCAACGCCGATCCCAGGGCGCTAACCCTGGCGCTGCAGGCCTGGGACGTTCAAGAACGCCTGGGGAGCCCCGAGGGGGAGCTGGCCATCGCCCAGGCGGTGGTCTATCTGGCTTGTGCCCCCAAGAGCAATGCCGTCTATCGGGCCTTCGGCGAGGCGATGAAGGACGCCCGGGAACGGGGCTCGCTGGAGGTCCCCCTCCATCTGCGCAATGCCCCCACCCGATTGATGAAGGAACTGGGTTACGGAAAGCGCTACCGCTATGCCCACGATGAACCGGAGGGCTATGCCGCCGGGGAACACTATTTTCCTGACCAGATGCCAGCACGGCAGTACTACCGTCCCGTAGATCGGGGCTTGGAGGAACGTATCCGTGCTCGGCTGCTTCATCTGCGTGAACTGGACCGGCGGGCCGGGAAGGGGGGAGGGCAGTGAACCCCCACCCCCTGGACCGGAGTCGGGCACCCCGTTACACTGCGCCCCCCGTCGATCACGGGAAGCGAAATCAGTGAATCAGACATTGGCCATTGCCTTGGGTGGCGCGGTGGGTGCCGTGTTACGTTTTTGGTCTTCCCAAGGGGTCTATGCCCTGCTGGGCAGGAACTTCCCCTACGGTACCCTGGCGGTCAATCTGCTGGGTTCCGCGCTCATGGGCTTGCTCTACGTCTTGTTAGTGGAACGCCTCGCCCCCGACGGGGTATGGCGAGCCTTTTTCCTGGTGGGTCTGCTAGGGGCCTACACCACCTTTTCCACCTTTTCCATGGAGACCCTGCAATTGCTGATGGGCGGGGAGATGGCCAAGGCCCTGAGCAACGTCATCGCCAGCGTGATCCTGTGCCTTGCTGGTGCCTGGGCCGGCGTATTAGTGGGGAGGAGTCTGTGATGAGCGAACAGGAAGTGATCATGGTGCGCATTTATCTCAGCGAGCACAAGGCCAAGCTCTCCCGCCTGCTCGACTACCTGCGTGACCAAGGTCTGTGCGGTGCCAGCGTATTTCGTGCCATCGCCGGTTTCGGTCCCTCCGGGGTGGTGCACAGTGCCGGTCTCACCGACCTCTCCCTGGATTTACCACTCATCGTCGAATTCTATGATCGCCCTGAAGTGGTGGAGCGCCTGTTACCCGAGCTGTCCCGCCGCTTCGACCCCGGTCACATCGTCCATTGGCGGGCCCAAGGGCTCGCCCCGGAAGTGCGAGAACAGCCTGCATGATCGATCCCAAATTACTGCGCCAAGATCCTCAACGCATCGCCCGCGCCCTGGCCCGGCGGGGGGTGAATCTGGACCTGGAACGGCTCACCCGGCTGGACGAGGAGCGCCGGCGCCTCCAGGCGGAAACCCAGCAGTTGCAACACGAGCGCAAACAACACTCCCGGGCCATCGGCCAGGCCAAGGCCCGAGGGGAGGACATCCAACCGCTGCTGGATGAAGTGGCCGGCCTGGGGGAGCGCCTCAAGGCCCTGGAAGAGCGTCTGCAGGCCTTGCAACGGGAATGGCAGGATTACCTGCTCACCCTGCCCAACCTGCCGCACCCCAGCGTGCCCGACGGTGAGAATGAAGACGACAACGTGGAGATCCGCCGTTGGGGAGAGCCACCGGCCTTCGCCTTCCAGCCCAAGGATCACGTGGACCTGGGCCATGCCCTGGGGATGCTGGACGGCGAGGCGGCGGCCAAGGTGGCGGGGGCCCGGTTCACCGTGTTGCGCGGCCCCCTGGCCCGGCTGCATCGGGCCTTGATTCAGTTCATGTTGGATATCCACACCGGTGAACATGGCTACCAGGAGCACTACGTCCCTTACTTGGTGAATCGAGACAGTCTGGTGGGTACCGGTCAGTTGCCGAAGTTCGAGGAAGACCTGTTCGCCATTCGCCCCACCCCGCCCGAGGGCGAGCCAGAACTCTACCTCATCCCCACCGCCGAGGTCCCGGTGACCAACCTGGTGCGCGGGGAGATCCTTCCCCCCGAGGCACTGCCCCTGCGGCTCACCGCCCACACCCCCTGTTTCCGCAGCGAGGCCGGCTCCTACGGCCGCGACACCCGAGGAATGATCCGTCAACATCAGTTCGAGAAAGTGGAACTGGTGCAGGTGGTGCGACCCGAGGAATCCTACGAGGCTCTGGAGACACTCACCGGCCATGCCGAGACCATCCTTCAACGCCTGGGTCTGCCCTACCGGGTGGTGGCCCTGTGCACGGGGGACCTGGGGTTCTCTGCCGCCAAGACCTACGACCTGGAGGTCTGGCTGCCTGGGCAGGGCAAATACCGCGAGATCTCCTCGTGCAGCAACTTCGAGGATTTCCAGGCCCGCCGCATGCTGGCGCGCTGGCGTAACCCCGAGACTGGTAAGCCGGAACTGGTGCACACCCTGAACGGCTCGGGCTTGGCGGTGGGGCGGACCCTGGTGGCGATCATGGAAAACTATCAGGACGCCTCCGGCGCCATCGTCGTTCCCGAGGTGCTGCGTCCCTACCTCGGCGGGCTGGAACGCATCACCCCGCCATGATGCGGGAGACCGGGGCGGAGAAGGCCTCGGTGCGATAGCGATACAGCCGCAGGGTGGGGGACCAGTAATCGGGAGGCAGGCCGGCCTTCACCCTGAGCTGAGCGAGGAATTCACGGGGGTCGGGAAGGGTTTCCCACACGGCGGGAAGAAAGGTGGCCCTGTGAGCACCCTCCTCGAGGATCAGTCCGTCCACCCCGGGCTGCAAACGTTGCAGCAACTCCGCCTCGCTGGATACCGTCAGCGGCTCCGCTGGCGTGAGGCGCGAGATCTCGATCTCCACCTGCGGGAACTCTGCAGCCAAGAGTGGGGGGAAGCGCGGGTCCCGGAAGGCCGCGGCATAGGCATTCTCCGCCACGTCCACCACCAAAGGGCGGCGGGCCTCCAACGAACCGATGCAGCCGCGCAAGCGACCGTGGAGATGCAAGGTCACGAAGGCGGCCCCCGGGACGCGTAGGGCGGGGGGATATTCGGCCGGGTCCACCGGCAGAGGGCGGCCAGTCTCCAGACCATGGGCGATGGAGGCCGCTGCCACCCGTAACAGACGCCGACGCGCCTCGGCCCCCAACGCAGCGCGGCTGTCGGCAGGAGGGGCCTCAGTGGAAGACATAGGCGCCATACCCCACCACCCGCGATTTGTCTCCCGCGGTATCGCCCGAATTGCGCAGGTCTACCGTCTCCGCCCGCAAACCGTGGTGACGGGCGGCGAGGAGCAGGCCGGCCACCGGGGTCCGCCCACAGGCCTGCTCGAAATGGATTGCGCCCGGATCCAGCGCCTCGATGGCCCGTGAAGTGATGGTGTCCAGCTTGCGGGCGGTGTCGTAGTCGTAATAGTGACTGAGGTCGGAACTGACCACGATCAGCGTCTCCGGACCGTCCCACAGGACCTCCAGCACCTCGGCCACCTCTTGTGGGCTGGCATCGCCCACCGCCAGGGGCACGATCCCGAAATTCTCGCCCAACACCTCCTGTAGAAAAGGCAGCTGGACCTCCAGGCTGTGTTCGAAGGCATGTGCCTCGTCCAGGCGTCGCACCTGGGGGAGGCCGGTCGCCGTCTCCAGGGCCTCCTTGTCCAATGGCACCAACCCCAACGGCGTCTGGAAATAATCGACTCCAGGGACCGCAAGGCCGGAGAAGGCCACCCGATGCGCCGGTCCCAGCAACACCACCCGCCGGATCTTGCCTCGGGCCGGACGCAGGCAGACATAGGCCGAGGCGGCCACCGGGCCGGAATAGACATAACCGGCATGGGGCACGATCACCGCCTTGGGCGGCTGGTGACACCCCGTGTGCTGTCCCTCCAGGAAGGTCTCCACCGTGGCCCGCAGTTGCTCGGGATCAGCGGGATAGAACATGCCGGCCACCGCCGGCGGACGAACCTGTTCCATACTGCACCTCCGCCACACGCCCGTCTGCGAGTATAGAACCACAGCCCCAGGCGTGCCGCCAAGAGGCGGACTATCCTCAGCGAAGAAGGCCTATAGAGGAGTGAGCCCGATGAGCCAAGCCCCCATCCCTGACGACGACAGCGTGGTCCCCACCCGCTACTGGCACCGGCTCGAAGACGGCCGGGTGCAATGCGACGTCTGTCCACGTTTCTGCAAATTGCACGAAGGACAGCGCGGTTTGTGCTTCGTACGCGCCTGCAAAGAAGGGCAAATCGTTCTCACCACCTACGGTCGTTCCAGTGGCTTCGTCATCGATCCCATCGAAAAAAAACCATTGAATCACTTTCTTCCCGGAACGCCGGTGTTCAGTTTCGGCACTGCCGGTTGCAACCTGGCCTGCAAGTTTTGTCAGAACTGGGATATCTCCAAATCCCGTGAAATCGATACCTTGGCCGATCAGGCCCCTCCGGAGAAGATCGCCCAGATAGCGGCCCAGCTCGGCTGTGCCAGCGTGGCCTATACCTACAACGACCCGGTGATTTTCCTGGAATATGCCATCGATACCGCCCGGGCCTGCGCCGAGCGGGGGCTGAGATCGGTGGCTGTCACCGCCGGATACATCACCGAAGCGCCGCGCCGGGAATTCTTTGCCCACATGGATGCCGCCAGCGTCGATCTCAAGGCCTTCAGCGAAGAATTCTATTGGAAGGTCACCGGGGGGCACCTGCAACCGGTGCTGGATACCCTGAAATACATCAAACACGAGACCGACGTCTGGCTGGAGATCACCACACTGCTCATTCCTGGCCTCAACGACTCCGACGAAGAGCTCCACCGCGCGGCCCAATGGGTGGTGAGCGAGCTGGGGGCGGATGTCCCCTGGCACTTCACCGCCTTTCATCCCGACTACAAGATGCGCGATCGTCCTCCCACGCCACCACAGACCCTGCAACGTGCCAGACAAATCGCCATGGAACACGGTGTCCGTTATGCCTACACCGGCAACGTATACGACGAAGCAGGACAAAGCACCTACTGCCATCAATGTGGCAAAAAAATCATTGGACGTGACGGGTACGTCATCACCCACTGGGATTTGGACGAAAATGGCAAATGTCGTCATTGTGGCACCCCTTGTGCAGGAGTTTTCCAGGCCCGGCCGGGTGATTGGGGGGCACGCCGGCTTCCGGTGAGAATGGCGCGATTTTCTTGATGTACCCCACAGGGGGAGGAAAAAGGAATCGGACCTTGACAGGGGGAATCAAATTTCACTTGTCCGGCAGAAAGACGGCGTAAGATGTAAATCATCCCTATGTTTTTGGTAAAAAGACCATTCCCCACAGGAAACGGCTAAGGAATCCAAAGATGAACCTGTCATGAATGAGCGACGGCGATCAAAGAGGTCAGCGATGGCTTGCATTCTTTCGCCCTTGGCCTTAAAAGAGGTGGCTCGTTCTTGTTTGCGCGAGACAAACCAGTGACTTCGCCCC
>JALSHN010000383.1 GCA_026982215.1 Gammaproteobacteria bacterium | reverse complement strand
GAAGCCGGGTAGGCGCTCCACCGGGCCGGGAGGCCGGCGGCGGTCAGCGCCGCCAAGGCGGTTTGGCGATCGCCATTGATGCGCAGGGTCATGGGGGGGTGGCGGTTGCCGGCGGCGGTGATGTCTCGCCAGGCATCGGGCCAGGCTTGGGCGAAGGCGTCCAGCAACCAGGCGGGGTGGTCGTGACGGGCCTCCCGGCTCCGGGGCGGTTCAGGGGGGCGGCGTTGCAGGCTGCGGAGGATGGCGTTGACCAGGCCGCGGGCCCAGGATTTTCCCATCAGTCGGGTGGCCTCCACCGCTTGGGAGACAGCGGCGTGGGCGGGGGTGTCGAGGTGTAAAAGCTCGTGGGCGGCCACCAGCAGCAGGGCGAGGATGTCGTGATCACGGGCCTTGAGGGGGCGTTGCAGGCGGGCGTCGATGGTCTCTTTCAGGGACCAGTAGTGGCGCAGGGCGCCGTAGGCCAGGGCCTGGGCCAGGGGGCGTTGGTCGATGGGGCCGGTGAGCGCCTGGTCCAGGTTGCGTCCCTGGCGGGTCACAGCGGCCACCGCCCGGGCGGCGGCGAGCCGCGGGGGGAGGGGGCGGGTGGCCGTCAAGTGGTGTCGTCTCCCAGGCGCAGACCGGGAAGGTGGCGGGCATTGGCCAGGTCGGCCGCAGCCATGCGCCGTTTGCCGGGAAGCTGGACCTCCTCCAGTTGCAACAGGCCCTCTCCGGTGCCGACCATGATTCCCTCTCGCCCCGCGGTGACGATCTCTCCGGGCTCGCCCGTTCCGGACAGTGGGCGGGCCTGCCAGATGCGCAGTGTCTGGCCGTCCAGGCGGGTCTGGGCCACCGGCCAGGGGTTGAAGGCACGTACCCGGCGGGCCAGGGCCTCGGCGGGCAGGTTCCAGTCCAGCCGGGCCTGGTTTTTTTCCAGTTTGGCGGCGTAGCTGGCCTGGGAATCGTCCTGGGGCCGTGCTTCCAGTTCGCCGGCGGCGATGGCGGGGAGGCATTCCACTAACAGCTCCGCCCCCAGTCGGGCGAGGCGGTCGTGAAGTTCGCCGGCGGTCTCCCGTTCGCCGATGGAGATGGCCCGTTGGGCGAGGATGGCGCCGGTGTCCAGACCTTCGTCCATCTGCATCAGGGTGATGCCGGTCTCGGGGTCGCCGGCGAGGATGGCGTGTTGGATGGGGGCGGCGCCGCGCCAGCGGGGCAGCAGGGAGGCGTGGATGTTCACTGCGCCCAGGGGAGTGGCCTCGAGGGCCTCGGGGGGTAGGATCAGGCCATAGGCGGCCACGACCATCAGGTCGGCGCCATGGCCCCGCAGGGTGCGCAGGGTGGCCTCGTCGCGCAGGGTGACGGGCTGGTGGACGGGGAGGCCGTGGGCCTGGGCCAGTCGTTTCACTGGAGAAGGGGTGAGGCGGCGGCCCCGGCCCGCGGGACGATCGGGCTGGGTGTAGACCGCCACTACCCGGTGGGGGCTGTGGATCAGGGCCTCCAGCGCGGTGGCGGCGAATTCGGGGGTGCCGGCGAAGACGATGTTCAGGGGACGGCTCACAGGGTCTTCCGGCGCAGCTTTTCCATTTTCTTGCGTACCCGCTGGCGCTTGAGCTCGGAGAGGTAGTCCACGAACAGTTTGCCGTCGAGGTGGTCGATCTCGTGTTGGATGCACACCGAGAGCAGTTCTTCGGCCTCCAGCTCGAACGGTTTGCCGCCCCGGTCCAGGGCGCGTACCCGAATCCGTTCGGCGCGGGTGACCATTTCATAGATGCTGGGCACCGACAGGCAGCCTTCTTCCATTTTGATCTGCCCCTCGCGGTGGGTGATCTCGGGATTGATGAGCACCAGCGGGTCGTTTTTCTCTTCGCTGATGTCGATCACCACCACCCGGTGCAATTCGCCCACCTGGGTGGCGGCCAGGCCGATGCCGGGGGCGTCGTACATGGTCTCCAGCATGTCGTCCACCAGCCGGCGGATGCCCGCGTCCACCTCGGCCACCGGGGCGGCCTTGCGGCGCAGTCGTTCGTCGGGATAGTGCAAAATGTTAAGAATTGCCATGGTTCATCCGTTATTAGCGGCGGGGCGAATCATAAACCCTTAAGTTGCGGTGTGCCATATTGCCCCCGCCGCCCAGTGGGATCGTGATGATGTGGATGCTCCTTAGACTGGCTTGTTGCTTGGTGGTTCTCGCGGCCGCGCCCGCGTGGGCCGAGTCCCTGACGCTCAAGGACGATCACCCCCAGCGCTATGTGGTGAAGAAAGGCGATACCCTGTGGGACATCGCCGCCCGTTTCCTGGAGGAGCCCTGGCGTTGGCCGGAGATCTGGCGGGTCAATCCACAGATCCACAACCCCCATCTCATCCATCCCGGGGATGTGGTGGTGCTCACGTTCGAGGACGGGCGCCCTCGTTTGCGTCTGCAGCGGGAGACGGGGCCGCGGGTGGTGCGGTTGCGGCCCGAGGTGCGGCGTATCCCGCTGGAGGTGGCGCAGACGCGCCTGCCCATGGAGACGATCCGGCCGTTCTTCGCTCACGAAGGGATCCTGGCGCCGGGGGATCTCGCCCGGGCGGGCCGGCTGGTGGGCAGTGACGACGACCGCATCATCCTCGGACCGGGGGATCGCATCTATGCCGCCGATCTGTTGCCGGGGGCGCGGATTTACCAGGTGTTCCGGCCAGGGCGTCGCTTTTTCGATCCCGACAGCGGCGAGCTCCTGGGGCGTGAGGCGGTGCACCTGGGGGAGGCCCGCCTGGAACAGGCGGGTGATCCGGCGGTGCTGCGCATCCTCTCGGCGCGTAGAGAGATCCTCCCGGGTGACCGACTGTTGCCGTTGGAGCAGGCGCATGTGGCTTCGGAGCTGATTCCGCGCTTGCCCGATCGTCCCTTGGACGGTCGCATCCTGGATGTGTTGGAGGGGGTCTCCCGCATCGGGCAATACCAGGTGGTGGTGTTGGACCTGGGTGAGCGCGACGGGGCAGAACCGGGCCAGGTGCTGGGGGTCTATCAGCGTCCGGGCGTGCTGGCGATGGCGGCGGAGGACGGGGAGCCTCTGTCGCTGCCGGAGCAGCGGGTGGGGCGGGTGATGATCTTTCGCACCTATGATCGCCTGAGTTACGCTCTGGTCACCGAGGCGATGCGGGAGTTGCGGGTCAACGACCGCATCCAGGCCCATCCCTGATCGCTTTAGCCTTCGGGGAACGACTGCCGCCGTGGGCGGCCCAGGTGAGGATGAGCGAGCCGATCCACTGGATCGCCCTGCAGCGTCAACCCGGTGTGGGGCCGGTGACCTTCCGGGAGCTGTTGCAGCGGCACGGCGGCCCGCGGCAAGCCCTGGCGGCCTTGGGTGAGCAAGGGCGGTTGGAGGTGGACGAGGCCCGTTGGGAGGCCGACGTCGCCTGGCTGGAGGCCGATAACACTCGTCATCTGATCACCTTGGACGATCCCCGCTATCCCTCGCGCCTGCGCGAGTTGCCCGATGCCCCGCCGTTGCTCTATGTCGTGGGCGATCCCGAGTTGTTGACGCTGGCGCAACTGGCGGTGGTGGGCAGCCGCAACCCCACCCCCGACGGCCGGGCCGACGCCCGTCGTTTCGCCGCTCATCTGGCCCGCTGCGGTCTGGTGATCACCTCGGGTCTGGCCCTGGGGGTGGACGGCGCTGCTCATGAAGGTGCCTTGGAGGCCGAGGGGGGCACGGTGGCGGTGTTGGCCTGCGGGGTGGATCGGGTCTATCCGGCCAGCCATCACGGATTGGCGCGGCGCATCGTCGAGAGCGGCGGGGCCCTGGTTGCCGAGCGTCCGCTGGGGACGCGGCCACGGCGGGAATTCTTCCCGGCGCGCAACCGGATCATCAGTGGTCTCTCGCTGGGGGTGCTGGTGGTGGAGGCAGCCATCCACAGCGGATCGCTCATCACCGCCCGCCTGGCCGCCGAGCAGAATCGGGAGGTGTTCGCCATCCCCGGGTCCATTCACAATCCTCTCTCGCGGGGTTGTCACCGTCTCATCCGCCAAGGGGCCAAGCTGGTGGAGACCGCTGAGGACGTCCTCGAGGAGCTTGGTCCCTTGTTGGGCGCTGGGGTATCATCCCCACTGGAAACCTCGTCCGAGGTCCCAGCCTTCTCCGACGCCGCCCTCCCCGACGACCCCGATCACCGTGCCGTCTTGGAGGCCCTGGGCCACCGGCCCTGCCCCGTGGACGAGGTGGTGGCGCGCACGGGATTGAAAGTGGAGGCGGTCGCCTCCATGCTATTGGTATTGGAATTGCAGGGTTTTGTGGCGTCCGCCCCCGGCGGGCTCTACTCCCGGACCCACCGGAGGAGCGAGGCATGAAAGAGAGCATGTTCGACGTCTTGATGTATCTCTTTGAGAACTACATGGACGAGAGCGAACGTGAACCGGACCGGGAGTCGTTGCGCACCGAGCTGGTGGAGGCCGGTTTCGCCGACAGCGAGGTCAACAAGGCCTTGGCTTGGCTGGAAGGCCTGGCGGGGCAGCAATTGGATCCCAACTTGGCGGTGGGTCCCGGTCGGGCGATGCGGGTGTTCGCCCCGGAAGAGATCGCCCGTCTGGGGGTGGAATCCCGCGGTTTTTTGCTGTTCCTGGAGCAGGCCGGGGTGTTGGACCACCAGACCCGTGAGCTGGTGTTGGATCGTCTCATGGCACTGGACGAGGGCGAGATCGATCTGGAACAACTCAAGTGGGTGGTACTGATGGTGTTGTTCAACCAGCCCGGCCGGGAGGCGGAATTCGCCTGGATCGAAGACTTGGTGTTCGACCAGCAGGCCGGCAGTCTGCACTGAGTCCCTCACCGAAGGGCCTCGACGAGCGCTCCCACCGCCGGAAGGGAACTCTGGGCCACCCCGGGGGGGTCGAATGGGGCCATGCGAACGGACACGATTTCCTGGACGATTCGAGATCTATGAGCAAACAACTGGTCGTGGTCGAATCGCCGGCCAAGGCGAAGACCATCAAGAAATACCTCGGCAAGGGCTTCGACGTGCGGGCCTCATACGGCCACGTGCGCGATCTGCTGCCCAAGGAAGGCGCGGTGGATCCCGACCACGACTTCCGAATGAAGTACGAACTCATCGACAAGAACAAGAAACACGTGGATGCCATCGCCAAGGCCATGGAATCCGCCGACACCCTGATCCTGGCCACCGACCCGGACCGCGAGGGCGAGGCCATCTCCTGGCATCTCTACGAGATCCTCAAGGATCGCAAGGCCCTGGAAGGGAAAGAGGTGAAGCGGGTGGTGTTCCACGAGATCACCAAACGCGCCATCCAGGAGGCGGTGGAGCATCCCCGCGGCTTGTCCTTCGAGCTGATCAATGCCCAACAGGCCCGGCGCGCCCTGGATTATCTGGTGGGCTTCAATCTCTCCCCGCTGCTGTGGAAGAAGATCCGCCGTGGGCTCTCCGCCGGGCGGGTGCAGAGCCCGGCGCTGCGGCTCATCGTCGAGCGCGAGGAGGAGATCGAACGCTTCGTCTCCCGCGAATACTGGACCATCGAGGCCAAGGCCCGCGCGGAGAAGAAGGCCTTTCCCGCCAAGCTGATTCAGTTCGCCGGCGAGAAGCTGGAGCAGTTCTCCATCGACAACGAGGCCCGGGCCCAGGAGGTGGTGACGGCGGTGCAGCAGGCCGCCCAGGGCCGGCTCACCGTCACCCGGGTGGAGAAGAAACAGCGTCGGCGCAATCCCCCGGCGCCCTTCACCACCTCCACCCTGCAGCAGGAGGCGGTGCGCAAGCTGGGATTCTCCGCCAGCCGCACCATGCGCGTGGCCCAGCAGCTCTACGAGGGCATCGACATCGGCGAGGGCTCGGTGGGTCTGATCACCTACATGCGTACCGATTCGGTGCACCTGGCCCAGGAGGCCTTGGACGACATCCGCGGCTTCATCCGTGAACGCTACGGTGCCGAGCAGGTCCCCGCCAAGCCGCGCCAGTTCAAGACCAAGTCCAAGAACGCCCAGGAGGCCCACGAGGCCATTCGTCCCACCTCGGTGGCCCGTACGCCGGAGTCCTTGAAGCCCTATCTCAACAAGGATCAATACCGCCTCTACGAGCTCATCTGGAAGCGGACCGTGGCCTGCCAGATGGCCCATGCCCTCATCGACACCGTGAGCGTGGATCTGGCCGCCGGCGACTCCGGCACCTTGTTCCGCGCCACCGGTTCCACGGTGCGCAAGCCCGGTTTCATGGTGCTCTACCAAGAAGGCCGCGACGACG
The DNA here is from genome assembly GCA_026982215.1 of Gammaproteobacteria bacterium. Taxonomy (GTDB): domain Bacteria; phylum Pseudomonadota; class Gammaproteobacteria; order S012-40; family S012-40; genus S140-43. Next base: position 2,690 of record JALSHN010000383.1, on the reverse strand, counting down.
CCAAACAGGACGAGGGCGACGAGCGCATCCTACCTCCCCTGGAGGAGGGGCAGGTGGTGGAGCTGGTGGCCGTCGAGCCCCAGCAGCACTTCACCGAGCCGCCGCCGCGCTACACCGAGGCCACCCTGGTGAAGGCCCTGGAGGAATACGGCATCGGCCGTCCCTCCACCTACGCCAGCATCATCTCCACCCTGCAGCAACGCGAGTACGTGGAGATGGACAAGCGGCGTTTTCGTCCCACCGACGTCGGCCGGATCGTCAACAAGTTCCTCACCCAGCACTTCGATCGCTACGTGGACTACGACTTCACCGCCCAACTGGAGGATGAGCTGGATGCCATCTCCCGCGGCGAGAAGGAATGGATCTCGGTGTTGCGCGAGTTCTGGGAGCCCTTCCACGCCCGGGTGGAAGACAAGGCCAAGACGGTGAACCGCAAGGACGTCACCCACGAGGAATTGGACGAGTCCTGCCCCAAGTGCGGGCGGCCGCTGTCCATCCGTCTGGGGCGGCGGGGGCGTTTCATCGGCTGCACCGGTTATCCCGAGTGCGACTACGCCCGCAGCCTGGACGAGGACCGCGACGCCGCTGCCGAGGAACCGGAGAAGGTGGAGGGCCGCTCCTGCCCCAAGTGCGGTGCCGATCTCATCATCCGCCGCGGCCGCTACGGCAAGTTCATCGGCTGTTCGGCCTATCCCAAGTGCCGTTACATCGAGCCGTTGGAAAAACCGGAGGATACCGGGGTCAGTTGTCCGGAGTGCAACAAGGGCACCCTGCTCAAGCGCAAATCGCGCTACGGCAAGATCTTCTATTCCTGTTCCACCTATCCGGACTGCAAGTACGCGGTGTGGAACCCGCCGCTGGCCGAGCCCTGCCCCCAGTGCGGCTGGCCCATCCTCACCCTCAAGACCACCAAGCGCCGCGGCACCGAGAAGGTCTGTCCGCGCAAGGAGTGCGGCTACAGCGAGCCGGTGGATCCCGGCGACGGCGCGCAAAAGGATGCCGCCGCGGCCGAATAAACCGGACATCGCCCGAGTTCATCCCCCCGGCCCGGTCTCCCCGGGCCGCTTCGTATCGAGAGACGAGATTTCATGAAAGACATCCAGAAGTTACGCAACATCGCCATCATCGCCCACGTCGATCACGGCAAGACCACCCTGGTGGACCAACTCCTCAAACAATCCGGCACCCTGGAGAGCCGCGGCGAGATCGAAGAACGGGTGATGGACTCCAACGACATCGAGCGTGAGCGCGGCATCACCATCCTGGCCAAGAACACCGCCATCGAGTGGAACGGCTACCACATCAACATCGTCGACACCCCCGGCCATGCCGACTTCGGCGGCGAGGTGGAGCGGGTGCTGTCCATGGTGGACTCGGTGTTGCTGCTGGTGGACGCCGCCGAGGGCCCCATGCCCCAGACCCGTTTCGTCACCGAGAAGGCCCTGGCCCGCGGCCTCAGGCCCATCGTGGTGGTGAACAAGATCGACCGCACCGGCGCCCGTCCCGACTGGGCGGTGGATCAGACCTTCGATCTCTTCGATCGCCTGGGGGCCAGCGACGAGCAGCTCGATTTCCCCATCGTCTACTGCTCGGCCATCAACGGCTATGCCGGCCTGGAGTCGTCGGTCTCCAGTGGCGACATGACCCCGCTGTTCGAGACCATCGTCGAGCACGTCAGTCCCCCTGAGGTGGACCCCGACGGCCCCTTCCAGCTCCAGGTCTCGGCGCTGGACTACAACAGCTACGTGGGGGTGATCGGCATCGGCCGGGTCACCCGCGGCCGCATCCGGGCCAATTCCCCGGTTACCGTGGTGGACCGCGAGGGTGGCACCCGACGCGGCCGCATCCTGCAGATCTATGGTTTCCTCGGCCTGGAGCGGGTGGAGTGGGAAACGGCCCAAGCCGGTGACATCATCGCCTTCACCGGCCTCGATCCCCTGTACATCTCCGACACCCTGTGTGATCCCGACCAGGTGGAGGCCCTGCCCCCGCTCACCGTGGACGAGCCCACGGTGAGCATGACCTTCCAGGTCAATACCTCGCCGTTCGCCGGGCGGGACGGCAAATACCTCACCTCGCGACAGATCAAGGAACGCCTGGATCGCGAGCTGATCCACAACGTCGCCCTGCGGGTGGAGGAGACCGATGACCCGGACAAGTTCAAGGTCTCCGGCCGTGGCGAGCTGCATCTGTCCATCCTCATCGAGAACATGCGCCGCGAGGGTTACGAGCTGGGTGTCTCCCGCCCCGAGGTGATCATCCGCGAGGGCGAGGACGGCACCCTGGAGGAGCCCTATGAGCAGCTCACCGTGGACGTGGAAGAGCAGCACCAGGGCACGGTGATGGAGAAGCTGGGTGAACGCGGCGGCGAGCTGAAAGACATGATTCCCGATGGCCAGGGGCGGGTGCGGCTGGACTACATCATCCCCTCCCGCGGGCTCATCGGTTTTCGTACCGAATTCCTCACCGCCACCGCCGGCACCGGCCTGCTCTACAGCGTCTTCGACCACTACGGACCGATGAAACCGGGGCGCTACGGCGCTCGCAGCAACGGCGTGCTCATCAGCAACGGTCAGGGCAAGGCCTTGGGCTATGCCCTGTTCAACCTGCAAGAACGCGGCAGGCTGTTCATCGGCCCGGGCGAGGAGGTCTACGAGGGGATGATCATCGGCATCCACTCCCGTGCCAAC
>JALSHN010000382.1 GCA_026982215.1 Gammaproteobacteria bacterium | reverse complement strand
CATCGACGACGACGGCACCGGGCTATTGAACGACAGCGGCCTCACCCGCTGCCAGGACGACACCACCATCCAAAACTGCCCCGTAGCCACCCACCCCGGCCAGGACGGCGACCAAGACACCCCCATGCGTTTCTCCCTCTACGCCGTGGGAGCGGACGAATGCATCGTCGACGAGACCACCGGACTGATGTGGGAACGCAAACAAGACAATAGTGGCGGCCTACGCCAGACCGGCGCCTCTTACACCTGGTACAACACCGTGGACAACATCAACGGCGGTGACCCCGGCACCAACTCCGCCGCCGGCGGCGGCTTCGGCATCGTCTGCACCCTGGACAACTGCACCACCAGCGCCTACATCGAGGCCGTGAACCAAGCCAACAACGGCGCCGGTCTGTGCGGCTTCACCGACTGGCGTCTGCCCAGACTGGATGAACTACTGACCCTGGTGCACTACGACCCGCCCTGTCGTTACCGCGACAGTAACGACCAGTGCATCGAATGGGAGGCCACCATCGACCTCACCGCCTTCCCCCTCACCGCCCGCGGCCCCTACTGGAGCGCCAGCCCCAGCGCCTACCAGCCCGGCAAGGCCTGGGTGGTGGATTTCGCCGACGGCAGTTTCACCACCCGCCTCAAACAAGAATGGGGCTACCTACGCGCCGTGCGCCGCCTCCGCCCCGGAGACCTGCCGCCATGAAGGCGACCGTCCGCCTCGGCCTGCTGCTATTGCTGGGCGCTCCGGCGGCCCTGGCCGAGATCTGCCTGCCCGAGGTCATCCCCCCCAGCACCCCGGACACGCGCTACGACACCACCCTGCCCCCCGACGACGGCAGCGGCCGCGCCGTGGTCCAAGACCTGAGGACCGGCCTCATCTGGATGCGCTGTACCCTGGGACAAAACTACGACGCCGGAACCAACCGCTGCATCGGCGATCCCGCGCGCTACGACTGGGCCGGTGCCCTGCAGGTCGCCCAGGACTACCCCGGCTGGCGCCTGCCCACCATCAAGGAGCTGCAGAGCCTGGTGAATCTGCAATGCTATGGGCCGGCCATCAATTTGCGCATCTTCCCCGACACCCCCGGCTCACCGATCCCGGAATACTTCCAAAGCACCCCCACCCCGCCGGCGGTGGGCTTCTGGTCGTCCACCCCGTTTCACGAGATCGACGGCCGGGGAGAATACGCCCGCGCCTGGATCCTGCAGCCGTTCCTGGGCGACGCCACGCCCGCCCCCAAAAGCAACGCCATCAACTACGTGAGGCTGGTGCGCGATCCCAACCCTTGAAGGCCGTGGAGGGAGAAAAGGGGGAAAGGTGGTGCCTCGGGCCGGACTCGAACCGGCACGGGATCGCTCCCGAGGGATTTTAAGTCCCTTGCGTCTACCAATTTCGCCACCGAGGCGGAACAGTGCGGGCATGGCCCACGTCGGGAAGACAAAAGGCCCGCGCGAGGCGGGCCAGAAGATTTGGAGGCTGAGCCCGGAATCGAACCGAGGTACACGGCTTTGCAGGCCGCTGCATAACCACTCTGCCACTCAGCCAAGCGAGGTATTCAATGATAGCCCAGGGGGCGGGCATGAAAAACCCCGGCGGGTCACCGGGGTTGAAGAATCTGGAGCGGGAAACGAGACTCGAACTCGCGACCCCAACCTTGGCAAGGTTGTGCTCTACCAACTGAGCTATTCCCGCCTGACGAGCCGTCATTCTATACGGATCCTTCGTCCTGTCAAGCCCCTTTTCTCCCCTCCAACCACCTGTTTCGCAAACGGTTTTCAACGACCGACCAAGGCCGGCCAGGCCGCCTTCAGGTAAAGGACCATCGACCACAAGGTCAACACCGCGGCGACGAACAGCAGCACCAGACCGACCTCGAAAGTGGGAAAGCCCCCCAGCGGCTCGCCATAGAGCAACAAGAACAGGGCCACCATCTGCGCCGTGGTCTTGATCTTGCCGATGACGCTCACCGCCACCGCCGCCTGCTCGCCGATGATCGCCATCCACTCCCGCAAGGAAGCGATGGCGATCTCACGGCCGATGATCACCGCTGCCGGCACGGCCATCCACGGCGAGGGATTGGCCTCCACCAACAACACCAGGGCCACCGCCACCATCAATTTGTCGGCCACCGGATCGAGGAAGGCCCCGAAGGCCGAGGTCTGCTCCAGCCGTCGGGCCAGATAGCCATCCAGCCAATCGGTGATCGCCGCCAAGGCGAACACCGCCGTGGTCAGCTCGTTGCTCCAGGGGAACGGCAGATAAAAGGCCACCACCAACACCGGGATGAGGACGATACGGGCCAGGGTCAGCCATGTGGGCAAACGCAGATTCATGACGGATTACCGTGAAAATGGTGGTAGATACGCTCCGCCAGGGCACGGCTGATTCCCTTCACCCGGGCCAGGTCGTCGATCCCGGCGCGACTCACCCCCTGAAGCCCGCCGAAGCGCCGCAACAAGGCCTGGCGCCGTTTCGGCCCCAGCCCCGGGATCTCCTCCAGCGGCGAACGACGCCTCGCCTTGGCGCGCCGCTGACGGTGGGCGCCGATGGCGAAACGATGGGCCTCGTCGCGGATCTGTTGAATGAGATGCAGGGCCGGCGAATCGGCCGGGAGTATAAGCGGCGCCCCCGAGGCGGACAAGAACAAGCGTTCCTCGCCGGGGTGGCGCGCCTCCCCCTTGGCCACACCCAGCAGACGGACCCCGCCGATCCCCAATTCCGCCAACACCGCCTCGGCCTGAGCCAACTGCCCCCGGCCGCCGTCGATGATCAATAGGTCGGGCAGCGGCGCCTCGCCTGCCTTGAGGCGGCGATAGCGCCGGGTGAGGGCCTGGCGCATGGCGGCATAGTCGTCCCCCGGGGTGATGCCCTCGATATTGAAACGGCGATAATCGGACTTGCGCGGCCCCTCTTGGTCGAACACCACGCACGAAGCCACCGTGGCCTCGCCGCGGGTATGGCTGATGTCGAAACACTCCAAGCGCTGCGGGACCTCATCGAGCCCCAGGGCCGCCTGCAATGCCTGGAAACGCCGCGCCAGACCCGCCCGCCCGGCCAGACGGGCGTTCAAGGCGCTCTGTGCGTTGTGCAACGCCATCGTCACCCAGCGGGCCCGATGCCCCCGCACCCGGTGCACCAGATGCACCCGGCGCCCGGCACGATCGGAAAGCGCAGCGCTCAGCCAGGCCGCCTCCGCCGGCTCGTGACTGAGCAGGATCTCGGCGGGGATCTCGTGCTCCGCCCCGAGGTAATACTGCCCCAGGAAGGCCGCCAACACCTCCCCTTCGCCCCCTTCCCCCTCGGGCAACCGGGGATAAAACGCCTTGTTGCCCAGATTCTGGCCATTGCGGATGAGGAACAGCTGCACACAACACTGCCCCCCCTGACAGGCCAGGGCCACCACGTCCAGGTCACCTCGATCGCCACTGACATACTGCTGCGCCTGTACCTGGCGGAGCCGGGCGATCTGATCGCGATACAGCGCCGCGCGTTCGAACTCCAATGCCTCGGCGGCCGCATTCATCCGTGCCTCCAACAAAGCCAGCACCTCCTCGTCACGGCCCTGGAGAAACAACACCGCGTGACGCACGTCCTCCTCATAGCGCTGGGTATCGATCAACCCCACACACGGGGCACTGCAACGCTCGATCTGGTACTGCAGGCAGGGACGGGAGCGATTGGCGAACACGCTGTTCTCGCACGAACGCAGGCGAAACAGCTTCTGCAACAGATTGAGCGTCTCACGCACCGCCCCTGAATTGGGATAGGGACCGAAAAAACGCCCCTCCTCTCGGCGCGCTCCGCGGTAGAAGGCCAGACGGGGATAGTCGTCGGCAGAGAGATGGACGTACGGATAACTCTTGTCATCGCGGTAGAGGATGTTGTAACGCGGCCGATGGCGTTTGATCAGGGTGTTCTCCAGGATCAACGCCTCGGTCTCGGTATGGGTGAGGGTCACCTCGACACGTGCCACCCGCGAGACCATCACCCGCGTCTTGGGGCTGTGATCGGCGCCGGGGCGAAAATAACTCGACACCCGGTTCTTGAGATTGCGGGCCTTTCCCACGTAGATCACCTCACCGGCGGCGTCCAGCATGCGATAGACCCCCGGCCCGGTGCTCAGATGACGCAGGAAATCCTCCAGATCGAAGACGTCGTCACCACCCATGGCCTACTCGAGACACTGGCGAATCCGGGCGAAGACGGCATGGAACATCGCCTCGGTGAGCCGCTTGGTCTGGGTGTTGTAGCGGCTGCAATGATACGAATCGATCAAGTGACGCCCTCCGGGAAGCTCGTGTTCCCCGCCGTGGGCAAAAGGAAATCGTGACGGCCGTTCCCCGCAGGCCCGCAACACCGCCTCATGAGCCACCCGCCCCAGGGCGAGCACCCACCCACCTTCGGGCAGCGCGGCCAATTCGGCGGCCAGATAACCGTTGCAGGCCCGCACCTCGGCGCCGGTGGGCTTGTTCTGCGGCGGCAAGCACTTCACCGCATTGGTGATCCGGGCATCGAACAGACGCAGACCGTCGCCGGCATGCTCGGAGACCGGACGGTCGGCGAAACCGAAACGATGCAATGTGGCATAGAGAAGGATACCGGCATAATCCCCCGTGAAGGGGCGACCACTGGCGTTGGCCCCGTGCATCCCCGGGGCCAGCCCCACTACCAGCAGGCGGGCGCGGGGATCCCCGAAGGGCGCCACCGGGGCACAATGGTAATCGGGGTGCGCCCGGCGCACCGTATCCAGATGGGCCGCCAGCCGCGGACAACGGCGGCAGCGGGGATCGAAGGCAACGTCCATGGAGATCGAAAGAAGTGCTGCTACGAAGGACCGATGAAAACGCAGGGCTCACCACCCCGCCCGGGTGCTAACATAGCCCGGGATCATAACATGCCCCACCCACAAGCCTGCTAGGGAGGTCTTCATGAGTGAGGAATTGGAATCCGTCCTGAATGAATCCCGCATCTTCCCCCCACCCGCCGCCTTCGTCGACAAGGCCCGCATCGCCGGCTGGGAGGCCCTCCAGGCCTTGCGTGAGGAGGCCCGCGCCGATCATCAAGGCTTTTGGGCCCGCCTGGCACAGGAGAAACTCCACTGGCACACGCCTTTCTCGGTGATCCTGGACGACAGCCGCGCCCCCCATTACGCTTGGTTCACCGACGGGCGCCTCAACGTCTCCTACAACTGCCTCGATCGCCACTTGGCCGACAAGGGCGGCAAGACCGCCATCATCTTCGAATCCGACGAGGGCGCCACCCGCCACATCAGCTACGCCGAACTCCACGAAGCGGTGTGCCGTTTCGCCAACGCCCTCAAGGCCCAAGGGGTGGAAAAGGGCGACCGGGTGGTGATCTACATGCCCATGATCCCCGAGGCGGTGGTGGCCATGCAGGCCTGTGCCCGCATCGGCGCCACCCACTCGGTGGTCTTCGGCGGTTTCTCCGCCCAGGCCCTCAAGGACCGCATCGAAGACGCCGGCGCCAAACTGGTGATCACCGCCGACGCCGGTCACCGAGGCGGCAAGCGGGTGGAACTGAAGGCTGCCGCCGACCAAGCCCTCGCCGCCGGCTGTCCCACGGTGGAAAAAGTGATCGTCTACCGCCGTTCGGGCCACGACGTCCCCATGCAGCCCGGCCGCGACATCTGGTGGGATCAGGCCCTGGCCGGTCAAGGTGACGACTGCCCCCCCGAATGGCTGGAGGCCGAACACCCCCTGTTCCTGCTCTACACCTCCGGCTCCACCGGCAAACCCAAAGGCATCCAGCACGCCAGCGGCGGCTATCTGCTCAACGCCGTCACCACCATGGAATGGGTGTTCGACATCCAGGACGACGACGTGTTCTGGTGCACCGCCGACGTGGGCTGGATCACCGGTCACAGCTACGTGGCCTACGGGCCGCTGGCGGTGGGCGCCACCCAGGTGATCTTCGAAGGCACCCCCACCCACCCCCACGGCGGCCGTTTCTGGGAAATCTGCCAGAACCACGGGGTCACCATTTTCTACACCGCGCCCACCGCCATCCGTGCCCTGATGAAACTGGGTGACGAGATCCCCGAGCGCTACGACCTCTCCAAACTGCGCCTGTTGGGGACGGTGGGTGAACCCATCAACCCCGAGGCGTGGATGTGGTACTACGAGGTCATCGGCGGACGCCGTTGCCCCATCGTCGATACGTGGTGGCAGACCGAGACCGGCGCCCATATGATCGCCCCCCTGCCCGGCGCCACGCCGCTGAAACCCGGCTCCTGCACCCTGCCGCTGCCCGGCATCGAGGCCGATGTGGTGGACGCCGAAGGCAACCCGGTCACCGAGGCCGACAAGGGCGGTTTCCTGGTGATCAAGAAGCCCTGGCCCTCGATGCTGCGCACCGTCTGGGGGGATCCACAACGCTACTACGACACGTATTGGAAACAATTCGACGGTCGCTACTATGTCGCCGGCGACAGCGCCCGACGCGACCAGGACGGCTACTTCTGGATCATGGGGCGGGTCGACGACGTACTCAACGTCTCCGGCCACCGCCTCGGTACCATGGAGATCGAATCCGCCCTGGTGGCTCACCCCCGCGTGGCGGAGGCCGCGGTGGTGGGGCGGCCGCACGAGGTGAAGGGCGAGGCCATCGTCGCCTTCGTGGTCACCCGGGGAGGACGCCCCAGTGGCGAGGCAGCGGACGCGCTCACCGCCGAGCTGCGCGAATGGGTGGCCAAGGAGATCGGTCCCATCGCCAAACCCGACGAGATCCGTTACGCCGAGGGCCTGCCCAAGACCCGTTCCGGCAAGATCATGCGTCGGCTGCTGCGCGCCATCGCCCGCGGCGAGGCCATCACCCAGGACATCTCCACCCTGGAGAACGAAGAGATCATCAAGCAGCTCCAGGGCGAGGCCTAAGCCCCCCCAGGCAAAGCAAAACGGCCCTCCGGAATCAAACCTCGGAGGGCCGTTTTTTTTCGTTGCCGTCAATGGGCTATTTGGGGATCCGCAGGGCCAGGAAGATGGGACCACCGCGCCGAATCACCAGCACCGGCACCGAACGTCCGCGAGGCAGCTCTTTGACTATTTCCGCGAGTTGATCCGCCTTCTTCACTTCCTGGTTGTCCAGCATGACGATCACATCGCCCCGCTGAATACCGGCATCCCGCGCCGGCCCAGGTTTGACCCGGACCACCAACACACCACCTTCGTGTTCCTCGCCCAGCTTTTTACGCTGTTCCTCATTGAGATCAGCCACCGTCAAGGCCAGGTCCTCGATGAGCCGTTCCTTGGGACCTTCGCTGGCCTGGACCTCCTCTTCGGGCAGCTCGCCCACCTTCACCTTCAAAGTCCGCTTGCGTCCTTCGCGGATCACTTTCAGCTTCACCTCGGTGCCCGGAGCGGTCATCCCCACCAACGGCGGCAGGTCCGAGGAGCGGATGATGTCACGCCCATCGAAGGCCACGATCACATCCCCCACTTTGATACCCGCCTGCTCCGCCGGGCTGCCCTCCAACACCTTGGCCACCAACGCCCCCCGCGGGCGGTCCATGCCGAAGCTCTCCGCCAGATCGCGGGTGACGTCCTGGATGAGCACGCCCAGCCAACCACGGGCCACATGGCCGGTGGCCTTGAGCTGTTCCACCACGTTCATCGCCACATCGATGGGAATGGCGAAGGAAAGCCCCATGTAACCACCGGTCTGACTGTAGATCTGGGAATTGATCCCGATCACCTCGCCGTCCATGTTGATCAAGGGCCCACCGGAGTTGCCCGGATTGATGGCTACGTCGGTCTGGATGAAGGGCACGTAATTCTCTCGCGGCAGACTGCGGCCCACGGCACTGACGATCCCGGCGGTGACCGAATAGTCGAAGCCGAAGGGCGAGCCGATGGCCAGCACCCACTGCCCCGGCTTCACGTCCTTGGAATGACCGATCTTGGCCGCCGGCAGGCCCTCGGCATCGATCTTGAGCAAGGCCAGATCGGTGAGGTCGTCGATCCCCACCACCTCGGCCTCCATCTCGCGGCGATCGTTCAACCGGACAATGATCTTGTCGGCATCCTCCACCACATGCTCGTTGGTGAGGATGTAACCATCGGAAGAAATGATGAATCCGGATCCGAGCGAGCGGGCGCGGGGCTCGCCTTCATCCCCTTCCCGTCCCCGATCACCGAAGAACTTCTTGAACCACTCGTCGAACGGCGTCCCCTGAGGAAACTCCGGCATCCGACCACGGAAATGGTGGGCACTGGATTTCTGGACGGTACTGATGTTCACCACCGTGGGGGCGTTTTTCTCCACCAATTCAGTGAAATCGGGCAAATCCACCGCCCCGGCCCCGGAGGCCGCCATCCAGCCGAAGAGGAACAGAGCCACTCCGCTCCAGCGCATCACTCTACCCATGTCGTTCTCCGATCCTGTCATGGAACTGCACGGGGACCCCCATGGCCCCCGATTCGGAACAGCGGCGCAACACCACCGCCCGTACTCGACCATCAGCGGAAGCGCCGCTCCAACGTCGCACCCCCCACAACGCCCCGCCCAACCCCAGGGCGGCCAACACGATCTGCCAACCCTCGGCAAGGGGCGACCCGTGGAGGAACAGCGCCTGCACCGTCAACGGGACGGCGAACATGGCCAACAGAGGCAAACCGTAGACCAACCATGCCCCTTGTACCAAGAGCCGGCTCTGCACCCCCACCACCACCCGCTCGCCCACCCGGGCGCCAATGGGGTTCAGGGCGACGATCCGCGCTGGGCGGTGGCGGAAGACCTTGCTCAAGGTCGCCGTGCCACAACCCTTGGCCGCCGCACACTGTCCACAGGCGGATTGCCTCTGGGCCTCCACCCAAGCGAGCCGGCCCTCCACGGCCACCACCACCGCTTCCTGTTCGCTGAACCCCTCGAGGCTCATGGCGCCACGGCCGCCGTGGCCGAAGAATCGACATGGGCCACGGCATCCAGACG
>JALSHN010000381.1 GCA_026982215.1 Gammaproteobacteria bacterium | reverse complement strand
GGAAGCGCCGGCATCGAGCGGCGAACATGCCGCCGAGCAAGACCCCCGAGTCTCGCCGGCTCAATCCGAAGAGAAACCTACCGGTCCCGATGTAGCGGAGACTGCCGTCACCGAGAATGGGACACCAGCGGTGGCCACGTCCTCCCTGGGTTCCGCCGAATCTCCATCGGTATCGGCCACGATTCAGCCTGTCGCCCCTGGGACGACGGCCCCCAAACCCGCCGCTCCCAAGAGCAGCGCCGCCCGGCCCAAGGGCAAGAGCGACGGCGGCTCCATCCGCGTCTCCATCGACAAGGTGGACGACCTCATCAACATGGTGGGCGAGCTGGTGATCACCCAATCCATGCTCAGCCAGATCGGTGGCGAATACGAAGACTTCGACCTGGCCGCGTTTGAAAAGCTGCGTGACGGCCTGGCGCAACTGGAGCGCAACACCCGCGAGCTGCAAGAGAGCGTGATGCGCATCCGCATGCTGCCCATCTCCTTCGCCTTCTCCCGTTTCCCGCGCATGGTGCGCGACCTCTCCCAGAAGTTGGGCAAAAAGATCGAACTGCGCCTCTCCGGCGAGCAGACCGAGCTGGACAAGACGGTGATGGAGAAGATCGGCGATCCCCTGGTGCACTTGGTGCGCAACAGCGTCGATCACGGCATCGAGCCGCCCGAGGAGCGACAGGCCGCCGGCAAGCCGGAGACCGGGGTGGTGCACCTCAACGCCTATCACCAAGGCGGCAACATCGTCATCGAGATCGAAGACGACGGCCGTGGCCTGAACCGCGACAAGATCCTTGCCAAGGCCGTGGAGCGCGGCCTGGTGGCTGAGGCCGAGGCCGCCCAGATGCCCGACGAGCGCGTCTTCGATCTCATCTTCGAACCCGGTTTCTCCACCGCCGATCAAGTGAGCGACGTCTCCGGGCGCGGCGTGGGCATGGACGTGGTGAAGCGCAACATCCGCGAGCTGGGCGGTACCATCGAAGTCGCCAGCCGCCCCGGCGAAGGCACCACCCTCACCATCCGCCTGCCGCTCACCCTGGCCATCCTCGACGGCCAGTTGGTGCAGGTGGGTGACCAGACCTACATCCTGCCTCTGGTCTCCATCATCGAATCGCTCCAGGTCCGTCCCGAACACATCAACGCCGTGGCCGGGCGCGCCGAGGTCTATCAGGTGCGCGACGACTTCGTTCCCGTGGTCCGGCTGCACCGGCTTTTCGGCCTCCAGCCGCGCAGTGAGCGCCTGGAAGACGGCCTGCTGGTGGTGGTGGAGGGCGACGGACAGCAAGTGGGACTGTTCGTCGATGACCTGCTGGGTCAGCAGCAAGTGGTCATCAAGAGCCTGGAATCCAACTTCAAACCGGTGGAGGGGGTCTCCGGCGCCACCATCCTCGGTGACGGCACCGTGGCCCTGATCCTCGACATCGCCGGTCTCATCCGACTGAACCGGCGCAAGCACGACAAGGCAAAAATCTCCCGGGAGGCGGCATGAACCTGGAGACCGCACTGGAGCGCGCCGAGGCCAGCGCCCCTGGCGAGGGGGAGCGTCAATACCTCACCTTCCTCATGGCCGAAGAAGAATATGGGGTGGACATCCTGCGGGTGCAGGAGATCCGCGGCTGGGACAGCGTCACGCCCATCCCCAACACCCCGGACTATCTCAAAGGCGTGATCAACCTGCGCGGCAGCGTGGTGCCCATCGTCGATCTGCGACTGCGTTTCGGCCTGCCTGCGCTGGATTACGGCCCCACTACCGTGGTCATCGTCCTGCGGGTGGAGCACGACGGCGGCGAACGGGTGATGGGGATCGTGGTGGACGCCGTCTCCGACGTCCACACCCTCCCCGAGGGCGAGATGAAGCCGCCGCCCGACTGCGGGGGCACGGTGGATCTCGATTTCATCGCCGGGCTGGTGCTGGTGGAGGAGCGGATGATCGTGGTGCTGGACATCGACCGGCTGCTCAATTCCGATGCCCTGTCCCCCCATCATGACCAGGAGGAGGCGTCATGAGAGCGCACAAACTGTCCCGTCGTCCGGTGCATCTGCGGGTGGTGGTGGATAACGGCCGCCGGATCCAGACCCGTCGGCGCTCTCCCACCCGCGAGATCCTCCGCGGCCTGTTCGCCGCCATGGTCTGGCGCGGCTGAAGGAGGACACGATGGACGCCTACACCCGACTGGAGCACGAAATGCAGACCATCGAACTGGTGGAGCGGAGCTTCGAGGCCCTCGCCGCCCACGGTCCCGAGCTGGCCGCCCGTTTCTATGAGCGGCTGTTCCAGCGCCACCCCGCGCTGCGGGACTACTTCCAGCACACCGACATGGAATCGCAGCAGGCCAAGCTGGTGGGCGGCCTGTCGCTGCTGGTGGACAACCTCCGCCGTCCCGAAGACCTGAAAGCGATCTTGAAAGACCTGGGCGAGGCCCATCACCGCTACGGCATCGCCCCGGAACATTATCCCCCCACCGCCGAGGTGTTGCTGGAGGTGATGGCCGAGGCCGCCGGCGAGGCCTGGGACGCCGAGGTGGAACAGGCCTGGCGGGACACCCTCACCCAGGTGGCCGAGGCGATGATCGCCGCCTACCCCGAAGACACCCACCGGACAACCGCAGGAACCGAAAAAGAGGAGCACGACATGAACAGCGCCGTCACCGTGGTCGACGATCTCGACGTGGTCAAGGACATCCTGGAACACGTCCCCCTGAACATCATGATCGCCGATGCCGACGAAAACATCGTCTTCGTCAATGCCAAGGCGCGCGAGGTTTTACAGGGCCTGGAGTCCGAATTGGCCAAGTACCTCCCCGGCTTCCGGGTGGATCAAGTGGTGGGTGGCAGCATCCACCGCTACCACCGCGACCCCCAGGCGATCAAGAACATCCTCGCCACCCTGCGCCCGGGCGACAAGCGCAAGGGCGAGATCACCCCCGGCCCCTTCATCTTCGAGCACGAGACCCGGGTGTTGGTGAATCGCCAGGGTGAACGGGTGGGCTACGTGGTCCAATGGGCCGACGTCACCGAACAGCGCAAGGAAAAAGAGCGCGCCCAGCGGCTGCAGACCGCAGTGGACAACGCCCAGACGGCGATGATGACCATCAACCGCGACCTGGTGATCGAATACGTCAACGAGGCCACCCGCGAGCTGATGCGCAAAAACGCCGACACCCTGCGCGGGCTCTACCCCGGCTTCGATCCCGAAAATCTGGTGGGCACCTGCATCGACATCTTCCACAAAAACCCCGCCCACCAACGGCAACTGCTGGCCAGTCCGGCCAACCTGCCCTTCGAGACCGACATCGAGGTGGGCCCGCTCACCTTCCACATCCGGGTCACCGCCATCCATAACCTCAAGGGCGAATACGTCGGCAACACCCTGGAATGGGCCGACGTCACCGAACTGCGCAAGAAGGAACTGGAGGTGGCGCGGCTCAAATCCGCGGTGGACGGCGCCGCCGCCAACCTGATGATTTGCGACGAAGACCTCAACATCACCTACGTCAACCCAGCGGTGCAGCGCATGCTCGCCAAGCGCCAAGACACCCTGCGGCGCATCTGGCCCACCCTGGACGTCAACAACCTGGTGGGCCAGAACATCGACCAGTTCCACAAGAACCCCGCCCACCAACGGGCGCTGCTCTCCGATCCCGCCCGTCTTCCCGCCAAGGCCGAGATCCAGGTGGGTGATCTGGAATTCACCGTCCACGCCACCATGATCAAGGGCCCCAACGGCGAGTACATGGGCAACATGGTCCAGTGGGAGGACATCACCGAGCAAAAGGACGCCCAGCGCCAGATCCAGAACCTCATCGACGAAGCGATGATGGGGCAGTTGGACCGCCGGATCGACACCGAAGGCTACGAGGGGTTCATGCGCGTGCTGGGTGACGGCATCAACCGCCTCATGGATGCCATCGTTACCCCGGTGCGCGAGAGCTCCCGGGTGATGCAGCGCCTCGCTGAGGGCGATCTCAGCAGTGCCATGGATGGGGATTTCGCCGGCGAATTCGCCGTGCTGCGCGATGCAGTGAACCAATCGGTGGCCAACCTGCGCAAGATGGTGGGCGAGATCCGTACCGCCGCCCACAACATCGCCTCGGCCTCCGCCGAGATCGCCCAGGGCAACACCGATCTCTCCCAGCGCACCGAGGAACAGGCCGCCTCCCTGGAGGAAACCGCTTCCTCCATGGAAGAGCTCACCTCCACGGTACGCCAGAACGCCGACAACGCCCGCCAGGCCAATCAACTGGCCTCCGGGGCCCGTGAGCAGGCCGAGCGGGGCGGTGAGGTGGTGGGGCGCGCCGTCTCTGCCATGAGCGAGATCAACCAGTCCAGCAAGAAGATCGCCGACATCATCGGCGTGATCGACGAGATCGCCTTCCAGACCAACCTGCTGGCCCTGAATGCCGCGGTGGAGGCCGCCCGGGCCGGTGAGCAGGGTCGGGGCTTCGCGGTGGTGGCCGGTGAGGTGCGCAACCTGGCCCAGCGCTCCGCGGCCGCCGCCAAGGAGATCAAGGCACTGATCAAGGACTCGGTGGAGAAGGTGGAGGACGGCACCGAACTGGTGAACCAGACCGGCAAGGCCCTGGAAGAGATCGTGGTCAGCGTCAAGAAGGTCTCCGACATCATCGCCGAGATCGCCGCCGCCAGTCAGGAACAGTCCGCCGGCATCGAGCAGGTGAATAAGTCCATCTCACAGATGGACGAGGTCACCCAACAGAACGCCGCCCTGGTGGAGGAGGCCGCCGCGGCTGCCGAGTCCCTGGACGAGCAGGCTCGCGGTCTCAACGAACTCATCGGCTTCTTCACCCTCTCCGAGGAAGACGCGGCCGCTGCCGTGCCGCAAGCACCGCGAGCCCCTGCCCCCAATCCGGCGGCCCCGGCCCGTTCGGTGCGCGCCCGCGCCGTCGCCCCGAGCCCCAAGGCCCCGCCGGCCGCCGCCGGTAGTGACGAGGAGTGGGAGGAATTCTGATGGCGCTCACCGCCGGCGCGGCCCCGGTGCAGGCGGATCCCACCGAGGCGGGGTTCGTCTTCACCGACGCCGATTTCGACAAGATCCGCCGTCTCATCAAGGCGCAGACCGGCATCCACCTCTCCGATGCCAAGCGCAGCCTGGTGTACAGCCGGCTGGGGCGGCGGCTGCGGGCCCTGGGGTTGTCCGATTTCACCAGCTACTACGCCCGGGTGGAGACGGATCCCGAGGAGCTGATGCGCTGCATCAACGCCATCACCACCAACCTCACCGCCTTTTTCCGCGAGCCGCACCACTTCGACTACCTGGCCGAGACGGTACTGCCCGAGCTCAGGCGTAAGAACGCCGGCAGCCACCGGCTGCGCATCTGGTCGGCCGGCTGTTCCACCGGCGAAGAGCCCTACTCCATCGCCATGGTGGTGCGTGAAGTGATGGGCGCGGCGCGTGACTGGGACATCAAGATCCTCGCCACCGACCTGGACAGCGACGTGGTCGCCAAGGCGGCCTCGGGGATCTACGAAGAACGCCGCCTAGAAGGGGTGAGTGAGCAACGTCGCCGCCGCTGGTTCCGCCGTGGTCGCGGCGCCAATGCCGGCAAGGTGCGCATCGCCGACGAGATCCGCGGACTGATCACCTTCCGCCAGCTCAACCTCATGCACCCCTGGCCCATGCGCGGCCCCTTCGACGTCATCTTCTGCCGCAACGTGGTGATCTACTTCGACAAAGACACCCAACGGCGGTTGTTCGACCGCTATGCCGACATCCTCGGAGCGCAGCGTTACCTGTTCATCGGCCATTCCGAATCCCTGCACCGGGTGAGCGAGCGCTTCCAATCTCTCGGCAAGACCATGTACCGGAAGATCCGATGAACGCATTGGCGAAAAAAAACGACAAGCGTCCCGAACTGCCTCCGGCACTGCCCGAGTTCGCCCACATCAACCGCTACTGGGATAAGACCCGTGACATGCCGGCGGCCAAGATCCTCCCCGGCCAGCTCTACGTCACCCTGAAGGACGAGCTCATCACCACCGTGCTGGGGTCCTGCGTGGCCGCCTGCATCCGCGACCGCAAATTCGGCATCGGTGGCATGAACCACTTCATGCTCCCCGAAGGGGGGGTGGAAGGCACGGGCGAGGCCGCCCGTTACGGCGTGTTCGCCATGGAATCGCTCATCAACGCCATCCTCAAGCACGGCGGCCGGCGCCACAACCTCGAGGTCAAGCTGTTCGGTGGTGGCCAGGTGATGCCCGGGATGAGCGACGTCGGCCGGCGCAACATCCAATTCGCCCGCTGTTTCGTGCGCAGTGAAGGACTGCGAGTGACCGCCGAAGACCTGGGTGGGCCCTGGCCGCGCAAGGTGGTCTATTTCCCCGCCAGCGGCAAGGTCCTGGTGAAAAAACTGGAATCGCTGCACAACGACACCCTGGTGGCCCGCGAGCGCAGCTACTACCAGGACCTCAACCAAGGTCCGGTGGCCGGCGAAATCGAACTGTTCGACTAGGGAGGCCCCATGAGCATCAAGGTACTGGTGGTGGACGACTCGGCCATGGTGCGCCGTCTGCTCACCGAGATCCTCGATCAAGACCCGGAGATCGAGGTGGTGGGCGCCGCCCCCGACCCCTACATCGCCCGCGACAAGATCAAGCGCTTGAATCCCGATGTGATCACCCTGGACGTGGAAATGCCGCGCATGGACGGCCTCACCTTCCTCGCCAACCTCATGCGCCTGCGCCCCATGCCGGTGGTGATGGTCTCCTCGCTCACCGCCAAGGGCGCCGAGGTGACCTTGAAGGCGCTGGAGCTGGGGGCGGTGGACTTCGTCACCAAGCCCGCCGTGGACGTGGCCCACAGCCTGGAGGAATACGCCGAGACCCTGATCGACAAGGTCAAGGCCGCGGCTCGGGTGCGGGTGCGTGCGCGTGCCGAGCAGGCCAGGCCCACCCCCCCGCGACTCAAGAGCGCTGGGATGTTCAAATCCACCGACAAGGTGATCGCCGTGGGCGCCTCCACCGGTGGCACCGAGGCCATCAAGGCCCTGCTCGAGGTCCTGCCCCCGGACACCCCCGGCATCGTCATCACCCAGCACATCCCCGCCGCCTTCAGCGGCCCCTTCGCCCAACGGATGGACAAGAGCGCCGCCATGATCGTCTGTGAGGCCGAAGACGGCCAACAGATCCTCCCCGGCCACGTCTACATCGCCCCGGGCGATCGCCACCTCAAAGTGAGCCGCAGCGGTGCCCGTTACCTTTGTCGCCTGGACGACGGCCCCCGGGTCAACCGCCACAAACCCTCGGTGGACGTGCTGTTCCACTCGGTGGCCGAGAACGTCGGTCCCAATGCCCTGGGGGTGATCCTCACCGGCATGGGCGACGACGGCGCCCGGGGGATGAAGGCCATGCACGAGGCCGGGGCCTACACCATCGCCCAGGACGAGGCCACTTCGGTGGTGTGGGGCATGCCTGGCGAGGCGGTGGCCCATGGCGGAGTGGACGAGATCCTTCCCCTGGGCGAGATCCCGGGCCGCCTGCTCGCCCGTTTGCAGACCGGTTGAGACAGACAAACCGCTCGAACCCCATTGCGACGAGGAGAGACACCATGAACCTGCAACGCCAGATCAGCCCGGACGGCCGCACGGTCACCATCGCCATCCACGGGCGCTTCGACTTCAGCCTCCACAAGGACTTCCGCGAGGCCTACAGTGGCGAGGCGGCCGCTGCCGACCGCTACGTCATCGACTTCAAAGACACCGAATACATGGACAGCTCCGCCCTGGGGATGCTGTTGCTGCTGCGGGAACACGTCGGTGGCGACACCGAGCGGGTGCGACTGACCAACGTCAGCCCCGAGCTGCGCAAGATCCTCGAGATCTCCAACTTCCACCACCTGTTCAAAATGGATTGACGCCGAGATGGAGGAGGCCGCACTACCCAGGGACGGGCGAGCCGTCTGCGGGGCCATCCCCCGGCTGACCCTGCTGTTGGTGGACGATGATGCCACCAGCCGCGCCATCCTGCGGGCCATGCTGGAACAGGACGGCCACCGGGTGCTGGAGGCCGGCGACGGCGCCGCCGCGGTGGAGGTCTTCCAGGCCGAGCGCCCCGACATGGTGCTGATGGACGTGATGATGCCGGAGATGGACGGCTACCAGGCCACCACCCTGATCAAGTCCTTGAGCGCCGGGCGCTTCGTGCCGGTGATCTTCCTCACCTCGGTGCTGGACGACGAATCCCTGGCGCTGTGCGTCGCCTGCGGTGGCGACGATTTCCTCCCCAAGCCCTACAACCACATGCTGCTGCGCGCCAAGCTCAAGGCCATGGACCGCATGCGTCAGCTCTACAACGAAGTGGCCGCCCAGCGCGACGAGCTGCTCCAGCACCATCGCCGATTACAGACCGAACACGAGGTGGCCGAGCGGGTGTTCTCCAAGATCCTCCACGCCAACCCGCTGACCCTGGACAACCTGCGGGTGCACTTCGCCCCCATGGCCATCACCAACGGCGACGTGGTGTTCGCCGCCCCCCGGCCCACCGGCGACGGCCGCCACCTGATGCTGGGCGACTTCACCGGCCACGGCCTGTCCGCCGCCCTGGGCGCCATGCCGGTCTCCGACATCTTCTACGCCATGACCGCCCGTGGTTTCTCGTTGCAGAGCATCGTCTTGGAGATCAACAAAAAGTTGCGGGAGAAACTGCCCACCGGGCTGTTCATGGCCGCGGCCTTCATCCATCACAACAGCCGCAAGGGACACCTGGAGGTGATCAACTGCGGCCTGCCCGAGGTGTTGGTCATCGGTCGCGACGGGCGTCTCAAGGCCCGCGCCGCCTCGCGCAATCTCCCCCTGGGCGTGGTGGGCGGCGAGACCTTCCAATTGAGTGTGGAGACCCTGGCGGTGGCCCCCGGCGACCGGGTGCTGGTGTACTCCGATGGCCTCATCGAGGCGGTGAACGAGGCCGGCGAGCTGTTCGGCGAACAGCGCCTGATGGCCGTGCTGGAACAAGGGCACCCT
>JALSHN010000380.1 GCA_026982215.1 Gammaproteobacteria bacterium | reverse complement strand
CCACCGGACAACCCGGGGCGGTGAGGGTCATTTTCACCGCCACCTCGCCCTCCGGACTCACCGCCACTTCGTAGATGAGGCCGAGATCGTAGATGTTGACCGGGATCTCGGGGTCGTAGATCTGTTGCAGAGCCTCGATCACCCGAGCCTTCACCATCTCGGGATCCACCGCTCCGGCCTGCGATTCGATGCGTTCGTTCATCGCCATGGTCGTTACTCCGTGCTGACCTCGCCGCCGCCCTCCAGGGCGTTGTGCAGGGTGTGCCAGGCGAGGGTGGCGCATTTCACCCGGCTGGGATAGGCCTTCACGCCGGCGAGGATCTTGATCTTGCCCAATTCGATGGGGCGTTTGGCCTCGTGGGTGTTCATCACCAGGTCGTGGAAGTTTTCGAACATCAGTTCGGCCTCTTCGGCGCTCTTGCCCTTCACCGCCTCGGTCATCAAGGAGGCGGAGGCCATGGAGATGGCGCAGCCCTCTCCTTCGAATCGGGCATCCTCGACGATGCCTTGATCGTTCACTTTCAGATACAAGGTCATCTTGTCGCCGCACAGGGGGTTGTGGCCACGGGCGATGTGGTTGGCGCCCTCGAGCTTGCCGAAGTTGCGCGGCCGCCGACCATGCTCGACGATGACTTCTTGATACAGGGCTCTGGGATCCATCAGGCGAAGATCTCCCGGACTTTGTGCAGGGCGGCCACCAGGGCATCGGCCTCTTCGCGGGTGTTGTAGAAGGCGAAGGAGGCACGGGCGGTGGCGGGCAGGCCCAGACGTTCCATCAGCGGCATGGCACAGTGGTGCCCGGCACGCACCGCCACCCCCTCGGCATCCAGCAGGGTGCCGATGTCGTGGGGGTGGGCGCAGTCCATCACGAAGGACAGCACCGAGCCCTTGTGGGGGGCAGTGCCGATGATGCGCACCCCGGGGACGCTGTTCAGCACCTCGGTGGCGTAGGCCAGCAGCTCGGCCTCGTAGGCCTCGATGGCGGCCAGACCGATGCCGTTCACGTAGTCGATGGCCGCCCCAAGGCCGATGGCGCCGACGATGTGGGGGGTGCCGGCCTCGAATTTGTAGGGCAGCTCGGCCCAGGTGGAGCGTTCGAAACTCACTTCGCGGATCATCTCGCCGCCACCCTGGTAGGGGGGCATGGCCTCCAGGAGTTCCTCCCGCGCCCAGAGCACGCCGATGCCGGTGGGCCCGAACAGTTTGTGACCGGAGAAGGCGTAGAAGTCGCAGCCCAGGTCCTGGACGTCCACCGGCAGGTGGGAGACCGACTGGGCACCGTCCACCAGGCACAGG
Source organism: Gammaproteobacteria bacterium (assembly GCA_026982215.1). Lineage (GTDB taxonomy): Bacteria > Pseudomonadota > Gammaproteobacteria > S012-40 > S012-40 > S140-43. The sequence continues at coordinate 7,690 of JALSHN010000380.1, read as the reverse complement.
GCCCCGTGGGCATGGGCCATGTCCACGATCTCGCGAATGGGATTCACCGTGCCGAGGACGTTGGACATGTGGGTCACCGCCACCAGGCGGGTGCGCTCGCTCAGGAGGGCGGCGAGGGCCTCCATGTCCAGGCTGCCGTCGTCGAGGATGGGGGCCACTTTGATCTGGAAGCCGATCTGCTCGGCCATGAGCTGCCAGGGGACGATGTTGGCGTGGTGTTCCATCTCGGTGATCACCACCTCGTCGCCAGCGCGCAGGCTGTGGCGCCCCCAGCTCGCGGCCACCAAATTGATGGCCTCGGTGGTGCCGCGCACGAAGACGATCTCGTGACGGGCGGGGGCGTTGAGGAAGGCGCGCACCTTCTCCCGCGCCCCCTCGTAGGCGTCGGTGGCCCGCTCGGCCAGTTGGTGCACCCCGCGGTGGACGTTGGCGTAGTCGTGGGCGTAATGGTGGGCCACGGCGTCGATCACCGCCCTGGGTTTCTGGGCCGAGGCGGCATTGTCGAGGAACACCAACGGTTTGCCGTGGACCTCTTGGGCGAGCCCCGGAAAATCGGCGCGGATACGCTCGAGATCGATCATGTCCCACCCCCTTGGCCCAGGCGCTCCCGCACCCAGCGGGCGGCGGCCTCCAGCGGGAAGGCGACGAGGACGTCTTCGATGAAGGCGCGGGTGAGCAGGGCGCGGGCATCGGCCTCGGCGATGCCGCGGGCGCGCAAGTAGAACAGGGCATCGGCGTCCAGCTCGCCGACGGTAGCGCCGTGGGCGCATTGGACGTCGTCGGCGTAGATCTCCAACTGTGGCCGGGCATCGGCCTCGGCATTGCGCGACAGCAGCAGATTGGCGTTCTTTTGCTCGGCGCGGATCTTCTGGGCCCCGGTGTGGACCACCACCCGCCCGGTGTAGGCGCCCCGGGCCCCTTCCCCCAGCACGCCCTTGAACAATTGCACGCTCTCGGTACGGGGAGCGCGGTGGTGGGTGTGGGTGGTGTGATCGGCCTGATGGCGCCCCGTACCGCCATAGACGCCGTACCAAGCCGCCCGGGCCTCGGGGGCGTCCAGGGAGACGGAGCCGAACAGACGGGCGAGGCGATGGCCGTGGGCCGCCCCCGCCCCCAGGTAGCGGCCGCCGGCGGCGACGGTGACCCAACTCTCGTGAGTGAGGAAGGCGGATTCATCGCCTTCGGCCAAGCGGATGTGGTTCAACTCGGCCCCTGCCTCCACTTCGGCCTCCACCACGGTGTTGTGCCAGTGGGTGCCCAGGCCCTGATAACGCTCCAGCAGGGTGAGCACTGCGCCCTCCCCCAGCCGCAGGACGTGGCGCCACTGGGGAGCAAGCCCCGCCTCGGTGACCAGGTGGACCAGGGACAACGGCGCGCTTGGGCGGCAATCCGGCGCCAGCTCTACCACCACCCCCGTGGAGGCCAGAGCCAGGTTGAGGGCCCGCAGACCGGCATCGTCACGATCCAGCTCAGCCAGGGCACCGACGCGTTCCACTCCGCCGCCACCACTGCCCAGGGCCGTCTCCAGGGGTGACACCGTCATCCCATCGGGGAGCTCGTCCAAACGGGAAAGCCCGGGGTGGAACACCCCGTCCACCAGGACCACCAGGGGACCCTCCACCCCCTCCATGGCCACCTGGGCGGCATCCATGGGGGCCACGTCGCCGCTGGGCAGGCGCAGATCGACCTGAGTGAGGGGGTGGGTATCGGCGTATTTCCAGTCATCCAGGCGCGGCCCGGGCAGGCCCACCGCCTGATAGCGGTTCCAGGCCCGTTCCTGCAAGGCCTGCCACCAATCCGGCCCCGCCGGGCGGGGCGGACGGGCCAGGGCGAGGGTCACGGCCTGTCGGCGCGCCACGTTCATGATGCCTCCGCCCCGGAGGCATCCAGCCCCCGCTCTTCCAGCAACCAGCCGTAACCGCGTTCTTCCAGCTCGTGGGCCAGGGCGCGGTCGCCGGAACGGATCACCTCGCCATAGGCCAGCACATGGATGTAATCGGGCTCGATGTAATGGAGCAAGCGCTGATAGTGGGTGACCATGATGAAGGCGCGTTCGGGGCCGCGCAGGGCGTTGATGCCCTCGGCCACGTCGCGCAGGGCATCGATGTCCAGCCCCGAGTCGATCTCGTCGAGGATGGCCAGGGTGGGTTCGAGCAGGGCCATCTGCAGGATCTCGTTGCGTTTTTTCTCGCCGCCGGAGAAGCCCTCGTTCACCGCCCGGTAGAGCATTTCCTCGCGGACCTTCATCTGCGCCATCTTTTCCTTCACCAGTTCGAGGAAATCCATGGCATCCAGCTCGGGCAGCCCCCGGTGTTTGCGCACCGCGTTCACCGCCGCCTTGAGGAAATAGACGTTGTTCACCCCGGGGATCTCCACCGGGTATTGGAAGGCGAGGAAAATCCCCTCGCGGGCCCGTTCCTCCGGTTCCATTTCCAGCAGGTCCTGGCCCTTGTAGAGCACCCGCCCGCGGGTGACGCTGTAACCCTCGCGCCCGGCCAGCACGTTGGCCAGGGTGGACTTACCCGAGCCGTTGGGGCCCATGATGGCGTGCACCTCGCCGTAATTCACCGTGAGGTCGATGCCTTTGAGGATGGATTTACCCTCCACCTCGACCCACAGGTCTTCGATGATCAACAGGGGTTGTTTTTCGCTGGCGCTCATCCGACTGCTCCTTCCAGACTGACTCCGAGCAGCTTCTGGGCCTCGACGGCGAATTCCATGGGCAGCTCGTTGATGACTTCTTTGCAGAATCCGTTGACGATCAGCGAGACGGCCTCTTCGGCGTCCAGGCCGCGGGCGCGGCAGTAGAACAGTTGGTCTTCGCTGATCTTGGAGGTGGTGGCCTCGTGTTCCACCTGGGCGCTGGGGTTGCGCACTTCGATGTAGGGGAAGGTATGGGCGCTGCAGCGATCCCCCATGAGCAGTGAGTCGCATTGGGTGAAGTTGCGCGCGCCCTCGGCGGTATCCATCACCTTCACCAGACCGCGGTAGGCATTGGAGCCACGTCCGGCGGAGATCCCCTTGGAGATGATGGTGGAGGTGGTGTGCTTGCCGATGTGGACCATCTTGGTGCCGGTGTCGGCCTGTTGTTTGAGGTTGGAGATGGCCACCGAGTAGAACTCGCCCACCGAGTGATCGCCGCGGAGGATACAACTGGGGTATTTCCAGGTGATGACCGAGCCGGTCTCCACCTGGGTCCAGGAGATCTTGGAGTGATCGCCTTTGCACAGGCCGCGTTTGGTGACGAAGTTGTAGATGCCGCCGCGGCCTTCCTCGTCGCCGGGGTACCAGTTCTGCACCGTGGAGTACTTGATGTGGGCACGCCGCTCGGCCACCAGCTCCACCACCGCGGCGTGGAGCTGGTTCTCGTCACGCATGGGGGCGGTGCAGCCTTCCAGGTAGGAGACGTAGCTGTCCTCGTCGGCGATGATCAGGGTGCGCTCGAACTGGCCGGTGGCGGCGGCGTTGATGCGGAAATAGGTGGACAGCTCCATGGGGCAGCGCACCCCCTTGGGGATGTAGACGAAGGAGCCCTCGGAGAACACCGCCGAGTTGAGGGCGGCGAAGAAGTTGTCCCGCGGCGGCACCACCTTGCCCAGGTACTTGCGCACCAGATCGGGGTGCTCGCGTACCGCCTCGGAGAGGGGGCAGAAGATGATGCCGTGTTCGGCCAGTTTGTCTTTGAAGGTGGTGGCCACCGAGACGGAGTCGAACACCGCGTCCACCGCCACCCCGGCCAGGGCGGCGCGCTCGTGCAATGGGATGCCGAGTTTTTCGAAGGTCTCCAGCAGCTCCGGGTCCACCTCGTCCAGACTCTGGGGGCGGTCTTCGGGGCGCTTGGGCGCCGCCCAGTAGCTGATGGCCTGGTAGTCGATGGGGGGGTAGTGGACGTGGGCCCAATGGGGCTCCACCATCTTCTGCCACTCTCGGAAGGCCTCCAGGCGCCACTCCAACAACCAGTCGGGCTCGCCCTTCTTGGCGGAGATGAAGCGGATCACGTCTTCGTCCAGCCCGGGGGGCAGCGATTCTTCTTCGATGTCGGTGACAAAACCGGCGCTGTATTCCCGGTTGACCAACTGGTCCAAGGGATCTTCTTTGGGCTTGCTCATGACCAATCCACCTTGCGGCTAATTACCGAGTATTCTACTCGACAATTAGCAAATGTCGATGCCCGCTGTCTCGTCGTCGGGGGGCGGGGTATATCCGAATCTTCTAATGATACCCAATCCAGGGGGGGCTGTGACAGAACGGCGGCGCTTTTTCAGTCCAAGGCACCAGTGCGGTGGAGGTTTTTGATCAGCGTGAGTTCACCCTGGGTGATGCCGCACAGGTCGATGATCTCGCGGTCACCGAAGCCGTCACGCAACATGCGCACCGCCTGTTGGTAGGACTTGTCGCCGCCGGCGGCGGGCAGGCTGAGGCGCTGGGCCTCCAGTTTACGCAGCCGTTTTTCCACCCCTTGGAGATGATCACCGAGACCGAAGACGATGGCCTGTTGCGAACGCGCCTCGTCCTCCTGTCGGGCCAGGGCGTCGCGCAGCTCGGTGAGTTCGGCCTGCCAGCGCCGGTGTTCCCGACGCCAGACCCGGCGCTGCCACCACAGGCCGGCCAGGGCGAGCAGCGCCGCCGCGGCGGTGGCCAGCAGCAGCCAGGCGGCGGGGTTCATCCGGCCTCCGCGGTGGGGATCACACCGGGGATCAGGCGGGCCAGCACCCGCTCATAGGCCAGCACGCCGGGGCTGCGGGGGTAGAGCACCGGGGCGGGCTGGTGTTGGCGGGCCGCCTCGCGGAATTTGGGATCTTCGGGGATCACTTCGTCCATCACCTGCTGGGGATAGCGGCGGTAGATCTGCCGCAGGGCCTCCACCCCGGAACGGGTCTTGGGATCGTAGAGGGTGGGGAGGATGCGGGCATCCAGGGGCCGGCGCAGCGATTTGCTCACCATGGTCAGGCTGGACATGATGCGCTCCAGCCCGGAGAGGGCCATGAAGTCGGTCTCCACCGGGATCACCAATTGCTGGCAGGCGGCCAGGGCGTTGACCATCAACAGCCCCAACACCGGGGGTGAATCCACCAGGGCGATATCGAAGCGAGCACGGTAGCGATGCAAGGCCTGGGCAAGCACCAGCCCCTTGCCGGGACGACCGCCCAGTTGCCGTTCCAGGGTGGCCTGGGCGGTGTTGGCCGGCATCAGCGCCAGACCGCGCACCGGGGTGCCCACCACCACCCGCTGCAGCGACAAGCCCGGGCGGCGGAAGATCTCGTAGACCCCCTTCTGCATCTGCTCGGGTTCGTAGCGGAAGTAGCTGGTGAGCGAGCCCTGGGGGTCCATGTCCACCAGCAGCACGCGCCGCCCCCGCTGGGCCAGCAGGGTGCCCAGGGTGATGGCGGTGGTGGTCTTGCCCACCCCGCCCTTCTGGTTGGCCACGGCAATCACTCTCATGGATTAAACCTCGGTGGCGAAGCGGTATTTGCCGTTGAGGTAGCAGGTTTCGTGCCCGAAGGCGGGGACACCAGTTTCCCCGCCACGCCTTCGCCGCGGGCAAAGGCCTGGGGGTTCAAGGCGCGGCGTTCCTTGCTGGTGTCGTGGGCGGAGATGGCCAGCACCACCCGGCGGTTCTTGTTACGGCCCTCGGGTGTCGAGTTGTCGGCGATGGGGCGGTATTCGCCGTAACCGATGGCGGCTAGGCGCTTGGGGTCCACGCCGCCCTGCTGGAGGATGCGCACCACCGAGGAGGCGCGGGCCGCGGAGAGCTCCCAGTTGGAGGGGAACTCGGGGGTGTTGATGGGGATGGAGTCGGTGAAGCCTTCGACGTTCACCGGGTTGGGGAAGGGCCGGAGGATGGCGGCGATCTCGCGCAGCACCGGGATGGCCCGCGGGGATAGTTGCGCCGAGCCGGAACCGAAGAGGATGTCGGTCTTCATTTCCACTTCCAGCCAGTTGCCGTCCTCGCTGACGCTGATGAGGCCCTTGTCCATCAGCCCGGCCATGGCCGCTTTGATCTGGCTGGCCATCTGTTTGAGGTTTTCTTTGTATTCGCCGTCGGCCACCCTGTCGTTGTGGGCCAGGGGGTTGGGCGGTGGCTCACGCACCACGCTCTGCTCGCGGATGATCTTCACCGCCCCCACTTCGATGGGGTTCATGGAGCGGGGCTCGGTCTCGAAGGCGGAAAGCAGGGACTCGGTGAGGATCTTGTACTTGCCCTCGTTGATCGAGGACATGGCGTAGAGGACGACGAAAAAGGCGAACAACAGGGTGATGAAGTCGGCATAGGAGACCAGCCAACGCTCCAGATTTGCGTGTTCCTCGGGCTTTCTGCGCCGGACCATGGTTATTGCAGGTAGCCTCTGAGTTTGTTTTCGATGGCACGCGGGTTCTCGCCCTCGGCGATGGCGACGATGCCTTCGATGATCATTTCCCGGTAGCGGGACTCGCGCTCCACCTGGGCCTTGATCTTGTTGGCCACCGGCAGCAGCACCAGGTTGGCCAGGCCGACGCCGTAGATGGTGGCCACGAAGGCGGTGGCGATGCCGGCCCCGAGCTTGGAGGGGTCGGAGAGGTTTTCCATCACGTGGATCAAGCCCATCACCGCGCCGAGGATGCCGATGGTGGGAGCGTAACCGCCGGCGGCCTCGAACAGTTTGGCGGCGGCCAGGTCTTCACTCTCCTTGGCCACCAGGTCCACTTCGAGGATGGCGCGGATGCTGTCGGGCTCGGCGCCGTCCACCAGCAGCTGCAGGCCTTTTTTGGCGAAGGGGTCGCGTTCGTTGTCGGAGGCCCCTTCCAGACCCAGCAGGCCTTCACGGCGGGCGACGTTGCTCCAGGCCACTACCTTCTTGATCAGACCGCGTTTGTTGATCTTGGGGGGGATCATCACCCACACCACGCGGCTCATGGCCCGTTTGAAGGTGTCCAGCGGCGACTGGAGCATGATGGCGCCCAAGGTGCCGCCACCGACGATGAGTAACGCGGGGAGGTTGAGCAGGGAGCTGGCGTGCCCCCCCTCCAGGGCCTGGCCCAGCAAGATGGCCGAGAGGGCGCCGATGATCCCGATGAGGGAGAGGATGTCCATGGCTCATCGCCCCAGGCGGGCCAGCTCCACCCCGATCTGCTCCAAGGGGAGGATGCGGTCGGCCAGGCCGGCCTCGGCAACCGCAGCGGGCATGCCGTAGATCACCGAGGTGGCCTGGTCCTGGGCCCAGACTTGGGCGCCGCGGGACTTGAGCGCCCGGGCCCCTTCGCGGCCGTCGGCCCCCATGCCGGTGAGTACGCAGGCCAGTACCGCGCCGCCGTAGCTGTGGGCCAGGGAGGTGAATCCCTGATCTACACTGGGCTTGTAGGTGTCGTCGGGGGCGGCGTCGCGGACCCTCAGGCGCCCCGCGCCGTTGCGCCTCACTTCCATCTGCCGCCCCCCGGGGGCCAGATAGACGTGGCCGGGGGCGAGGGTGTCGCCGTCTCGGGCCTCGGTCACTTCCAGGGGCAGGATCTGGTTCAGCCGTTGGGCGAAGGGGCCGGTGAAGTTGGCCGGCATGTGCTGATAGACGACGATGGGGTGGGGAAAGTCGCGCGGCAGGGCGCGCAACACCCGTTGCAGTGCCACCGGGCCGCCGGTGGAGGCGCCGATGGCGACGATCTCGATCTTGCCAGGGGCGGCAACGGGGCGGCTCGGCGTCGGCTCGGCGGCCACGGC
>JALSHN010000379.1 GCA_026982215.1 Gammaproteobacteria bacterium | reverse complement strand
GCCTGCTCGCCCCGCTCCAGCCGGTAGATGAAGGCCAGGATCTCGGCCACGGCCTGAAACAGCTCGGGAGGGATGGCCTGGTCCAGGTCCAGGCGGGCCAGCAGGGCCACCAGTTCGGGATCCTCGTGCAAGGGAATGCCATGTTCCCGGGCCAGGGCGATGATGGCCTCGGCCAGCGGGCCTTCCCCCTTGGCCACCAGTCGCGGTGGGGTCTCGCCGTCGTAGCGCAGCGCCACGGCCCGCGGCGATTGCTTGGGGGGATCTTCGTTCATGCCTTCAGGTCCAGCAGCCGCGGTGGCCGGTTTTCCACCAATGGCGGCGGGGTTCCCTGGTGGCAGTCGATGGGACGACATGGGAACCCGGCCTTCGTGAGGGCCTGGTGCAGCCGGGTCTTGTGCTGGTGCAGGCACTGCACGGTATCGGGGCGTTCGGCCCAGAAGGCGAGATCGAGTGTCCTGCCGTCCCAGCGCAGTTCCACGGTCACGGGGCCGAGGCGGGCCGGCTCCAGGGACAGGCGCAGATGGAATACCGTCTCCTCGCCGGTGGTCTGCCGGCGCCATTGAAATTCCAGGACCTCCACCTGTTCGTCCACCCGAAAGGGTAGGGTGAGCAGGCCCTGTTGCGGTTCCAGCAGGGCCTCGGCCTGACGGCTGCGCAGCTGCTGCAGCAGGCCTTCGGCCAGCTTGCGAAGCCGGGGGTCGTCGTCATCGAGCAGGCCGAGCAGGACCGCCTTGAGATCATGGCCATCCACACGGCCCTGGGCCAGATGACGTTCCAGTTGCAGCCCTGCCCTCAGGAAGGCGGCCCTCAGGCCTTGGGAGGGCAGCAGTTGACCGAGAGTGGGCAGGGTGGCCCACAGACGTTGCCATCCCTCGCCGGTGGCCGGGGTATCGCTCAGCAGTCGGCTCAGGGTGCGCATGTCCAGGCGATGGGGCAGACTCTCCCGCAACAGTCGCAGCAGCGCGCTCTCGCCGCCCTCGGCGAGGGGCCGGAGTTGCCAGGCACCGTCCCGCCAGGCCACCTGCAGGCGCAGGGAGGCACCAACGGGACGCTCGATCCGGCCTTGGGCGGTGAGAAGGCGGCCGTCGGCCAGGCGCAGTTGGACCGTGGTCTCGCTGCGCCCCGCCAGGGTGGCGGTCAGTATCACCCCGGGACGCAGGCCGAGGTCGTTGTTTCCTACCCCGGGGACGGTTCGCAGCCACAGGGCCGCAGGGCTGAGCGGGGGTAGCGGGGTCACGGTGGGGCGGGCAGGGTGAAGGGTTTCAGCGGGGCAGGGAAATAGCCGTTCAGGGCAGGGTCGTAAATGGCGTGGAGCAGCCACAGCAGCGAACCGTCGCTGATGAGGTCGAGGCGGGGGGTGGTGGCCGAGAAGATGCCCTGCCCCGCCCCCAGGGGGATGCCGTCACCGTTCTCGCCCAGTTCTTGGTCCTCCAGGCGTTCCGCTCCGCCATCGGGATCGGGCTGGGGCTGGAGTTGGCCGTTTTCGATGCTGATCCAGGCACGAAGATCCTCCGCGTCGAGCGCGCCGCGGAACAGCCCCAGTCGTTTCACCTCCAGTGGCCGGTTGCTGAGGTTGATGCTCAGCAGCAGCAGGCGGGTGCCCTCGTCCAGGTCTTGACGGTAGAGGCGGTGGGTCAACACCGCGTCCAGGCGATCCACCACCCACAGCACCGCCCGCCGCGTGAAGGTCACCCCGTCTCGTTCCACCTGGGCTTGAAGGCGGATGGCGGCGATGGGGGCGTCCGAAGTGGTGAGTCCGCCGGAACTGGTGAAGGGCAGGCTCGCTACCCCATTGTTGCTCTGGAGAGTGTGTGATTCTGGGGTGCCATCAGGGTAGGTGAGGGTGAGGGTGACGGTGGTGCCGTCGGGCACTTGCGCCCCTTCGCCGAGGGCGAACAGCCGGACTTCGATGGTGGCCTGGTCGCGAATCTCGCTGGAGTCGGCGAGGGTGATGGGGTCGTCGAGGATGACATTGGGAGACAGCGCGAGGCTCAATCCGGCCAAAGCCTGGGGGTCGTCGCTCACCGTGACCGTGGTCGTTCCGGTGATGTCGGCGAAACGGGCGCGAAGGGTGGTCTGCCCCACCTTCTCACCGAAGACCCGGCCTCGGTCGTCATTGCCGTTGCTGACTTGGGCGATGGTGGGGTCGTCACTCTCCCACACCACTTGTTCACTGAGGTCTTGGAGGGAGCCGTCGCTGAAGGAGCCGATGGCCCGCAGCCTGCGGTCCCCATGGAGGGGCAGGCTGAGGGGGGAGGGGACGAGGGCGATGCTTTCCAGCTTGGCCCCGCTGACCGTCACCGGGAGTTCCAGGCTCACACCGGCCATCACCACGCTCAGTCGGGTGGATCCAGGGGCCAGCCCGAGCAGCCAGGGGGTACCGTCGATGTGGATCACCCGGGCGATCTCTGGGTCAGCCGACGACCAGCCGGCCCCGGTGAGGGGTTGCTCCCGCCCGTCTTGGTAGTGGCCGTAGAGCCGCAGCGGCAGCCGCGTTCCCGCCGCCAGGGTGAGCTCGGAAAGCGCTGCGCCCTGATCATCATGGAGGGCCAGCGCCTGTAATGGGGCCTCCACCACTTCGAGTTGGAGAATGGCGCTGGTGTTCTGCCCCTGCGCATCGCTGTAGACGGCGCTGATCCGGGCCTCGCCGACGGCCAGGGCCTGGAAGACACCGGGATCGGTGGGGTGGGGGACCAGGACCTCCGGGGCACTGCTGGACCACTGAACCTGGTCGCTGAGGTCTTCCTGGCTGCCGTCTTCCAGTTGGGCCAGGGCCCGCAGGGTGAGCTCCGATCCCGCGCTCACTGGGCCGTCAGCGCCTTCGATGGTCAAGGTGAGCACTTGGGCCTCGTGGAGCAGGAAATCAGCGCTTCCGCTGATGGTGTTCAAGGTCGCCGTCACCGTGACCGTCCCCGAGGCAAGGGCGGTCAAGCGCCCCCGGGGGGAATCCAGCGTGGTGATGTGGGCCAGGGCGGGATCGCTCACCGTCCACGAGACGTCATCGGTGAGATCGCGCAGGCTGCCGTCGCTGTAATGCCCCAGTGCCTGGAGCTCCAGGTTGTTGCCCACCAGCAACCGGCCTTGTGCCGGACTGATCTCGATGGCTTCCAGCACGGCATCGGTGAGGGTGAGGGAATAGCGGGCACGCTGTCCGGCGAAGACAGCCTCCACTTCAATCTGCCCCGCTTCCAGGGCCAACACGCGCCCGGCTTCTTCGCCGTTGCCGATGACGGCACGCTCTGCAGGGGTCACGAGCCAGCCTGCCTCATGGGTCACTTCTCGACGGCGGCCGTCCCGGTAGGCGGCCCAGGCCTGCAGCGCCATGCTCTGGCCCACCGCCAATTCGGTGAGCGGGGCGTGGATCTCCACGCCGTCGACGGGTGTGTCACTCACCTGCACGTCGAGGGTCAGTTCCAGAGCGCCGTAACGGGCCCGCACCCGGGTCTCTCCCGGGGCGAGCGCCACCAGCTCGCCATCCTCCACCGCCAGGATGTCCGGGTCGTCGCTGTGCCAGCTCACCGAGACGGGTCGTGCCGACAGTGTTCCACCGATCTCGAAGATCCCCTGGATTCCGGGGCGGCTGCGTTGTCCCACCCGCAGTTGCAGGCGGGTGAGTTCGCTGCTGAGGCGTTGCAGCCGGGCGGCGAGCCGTTGCAGGCTGGCTTCGATCTCTCGGCCACCCCAGCGGGCACGTAAGGTGAGACGGGTGTCGAGGGTGGGGTCGTCGTCGGCGATCACCCGGCCGGGGGTGGCGGGGTCTAGTGCTGCACCCGCATTCTGAGGTTCGAGGGTCCATTGGGCACTGTCGGTGAGGTCCTGGCTGCGGCCGTCGGCAAATTCCCCGATGAGGCGGAAACGGGTCGTTTGTCCGGGGTAGAGTTCGGCGTTCCCGGGTTCGAGGCGCAGGTTTTCCAGGGAGGCGGTGGTCACTCGGACGGCCAGTCGTAGCTCCAGTGTTTGGTAACGGATCCTCACCTCGGCATCGCCCTCGTTCAGGGCGAGGATCCGTCCGGAGTCGATGCGCAACCGATCGGAGGGGGTGACGCGCCATTCCACCACCTGGGTGAGGTCTCGTTTGCCTCCGTTCGCCAGCAGGCCGTAGACATTGAGGCGGGTGCTGCTGTCGCGGTTGAGGATCAGGGGCTGCGCATTGACCGGGGCGAGGCTGAGGGCAACGACCTCAGCAACGTTTCCACCGGGAGCCGGGCCGCTGCTGCTGCGGCCGCATCCGGCCAGGAGCAGCAAGGCGAATAGGAGGATGAGGAGTCGTGTCGCCCGGCGTGTCGCCATGATGCACCTTGTTTGGCGTTGTTTTACTCGATGGGATCCTTGTCCGTCCCCAAAGGTTCCAGGGCGAGGAAATCGGCGGAGAACCCGGTGGCGCCGGGGTTGAGAACCGGGATGGTGTAGGTGACCCGAACCCGTCGATGGGCCTCACCGTGTTGATCGGCCTGGATGGTGCTGTGGCTCTCTTCCAGATCCAGCAATACCAGGGCCGGGCCGTCTTCCAGTACTTCCACCACTTGGCAGGGGCTGCCGAGGTGGAGCACCCGCAGTCCGATCATACCGCGCAATTGCTGCAACGAGATGTCCAGAGTGTTCATGGGGACCTCGGGACGGTGGAGGAAAAGGAAATCACAACCTATACTGGGCGCCCGGTCAATGCCGTTATAGGTGAGATTGGCGGGAGAAGCCAGTCCCCCGCTTGCAGGAGAACTCATGAGACGCATTCTGTTCGTTTGTATGGGCAATATTTGTCGTTCGCCCACCGCCGAGGCGGTGTTTCGTCGTGCCGCCGAGACGCGAGGTGTGGCGGTGGAGGTGGATTCGGCAGGTACCCATGGTTACCACGTGGGCGAACCCCCCGATCCTCGGGCGCAAAAGGCCGCGGCCCAGCGGGGCCTGGAGATGGCGGATATTCGGGCCCGGCGGGTGACGGTGGAGGATTTTCAACGTTTCGATCTCATTCTGGCGATGGACGAGGATAACCTCACCGAATTGGAGGCTCTCTGTCCCGAGGATCAGCGTCACAAGCTGCGACTGTTCCTGGAATTTGCTCCCCACCTGGGGGTGCGTGAGGTGCCGGATCCTTATTACGGCGGCCAACGGGGATTCGAGTATGTGTTGGATCTGGTGGAGGAGGCCTCGGAGCGATTGTTGGACGAGCTGCAGGGGCGGCGTTCGGCCTGAGCCTCCGTCCCTTGCCAGGGTGGTTTGAAAATGTGAGGGCGGAAAAAACGCCCCGCCTCCAGAAGGATCCGGGGGCGGGGCGTTTCGTTTGCGAGGCTCAGTCGTCGTTTTTGGGGGCGGGGACGTCGGCTGAGTTGGACACCTCGCTGACCGCTGTCATTGCCGGAGGTGGAGAGGCGGGACGCGGTTTCGGAGCCTCGGCAGCGCCCGAAGAGGCCGTCGAACGGTTGTCTTCGTCCTTCGATTGAGAGGCATTCGTGGCTTTCCTGGTGGTGTTGGGCTCCGCTGAGGGGGGAGGAGGGGCGGTGCCCACTGTGTCTTTGCCGTGGTCGCTCCGGCCCTCGGTTTGGTTACCGGTCTCTTGGGTATCGCTGCCGGCCGTATCGGTACGATTGCCACCGCGTCCCCCACGGCGTCCACCGCGGGAGCGTCGTCGGGGTGGGCGCTGGGACGTGCCCTCCTGGTTTTCTTTGGCACTGGTGGGGGAGAGCATTTCTCTCTGGCCTCCAGGGACTTCGCTGGACGGCAGGGTTTCTGTCTCCGACTGGGTCGGTGAGCCCGACGGTTCGGCGGCCGGTGTGGGAGGGGCGTCGTTTTCCGACGGTGTCTCGGCGGCAGAGGCGGGACGTGTCTCGCCGCTGTACCCACCACCACGGCGGCCGCGGCCACGACGTCCCCGGCTGCGACGCCTGCCGGGAGCATTGTCCCCACCGCTGGTGTTCTCTGCGGCCGGTGTTGCCGCTGGGGGCGAAACGGCGCTCGCTTCGCTCGTTACCCCACTCTCTCGTTCGGGGGGCGATTCGGCCGCAATGGGGCGTTGGTTGTTTCGTGGTTCGCTATCGCCGGCGGGGCGACCGCCGCCTCCCGGGCGTGGCTGGGGAGCGCCGTTGCGTCGCCCGCGTCCGTTTGTTCCGCGGCTACGGCGCCCATTGCCCGGGCCGTTTCGAGAACGCTGGCCATTGCCCCGCCGGGGGGTGGTCGTGGTGGCAGGCCGTCCTTCTGCTGATTCTGCTCCACTGGGAGGGGCGTTGGGGGAAGGGGGCTCGCCGCTGCCGAAGAAGGTACGCAACAGACGCCGGAACAGCCCCGGTTCGCGGGCACCGTTGCCTGCCGCCGGGGCGGCGTTTTCCTGGGGGCGCGGTTCGGCACCGACGTTCTGGGCCGGGGGGCGATTGGCGGGCATGATGCCTTTCACCGCCGGTTGTTCCGCCGTGCCTTTCTGTCCGCTATCCAGGGTCTCGGGGAGGCCCGTGTCTTGGGTCGTCTCCATCAGCTTGTAACTTTTGCGCTGCCCTTCGACCTTGGATTCGTTGCCGCGGATCCGCTCCAGACGATAGTGGGGGGTTTCCAGGTTGGGATTGGGGACCAAGAGGATGCGGGTGTCATGGCGGGTCTCGATTTCGTGGATCACCGCCCGTTTCTCGTTGAGGAGGTAGGTGGCCACCTCCACGGGGACCTGAGCAACCAGTTGGGCGGTATGTTCTTTCATCGCCCCTTCTTCCAGCAGGCGGAGGATGGAGAGCGCCAGTGATTCCACGCTGCGGATGGTGCCTTGGCCTTCACAGCGGGGACAGACGATCTGGGTGTGTTCACCCAAGGAGGGCCGCAGACGCTGGCGCGACATCTCCAACAGCCCGAAACGGGAGATACGCCCCACTTGCACCCGGGCCCGGTCTTGGGAGAGGGCCTCACGCAGCCGGGCTTCCACCTCGCGCTGATGACGGGCCGGGGTCATGTCGATGAAGTCGATGACGATCAGACCACCGGCATCGCGCAGCCGGAGTTGGCGGGCGATCTCCTCGGCGGCCTCGAGATTGGTGTTGAGGGCGGTTTCCTCGATGTCGCTGCCCTTGGTGGCCCGGGCCGAGTTGATGTCGATGGAGATGAGGGCCTCGGTGTGGTCGATGACGATGGCCCCCCCGGAGGGGAGGGTGACCACCCGCTGATAGGCGGTCTCGATCTGCGACTCGATCTGATAGCGGGTGAACAGGGGAATGTCGCCCTGGTAGAGCTTCACCTTGTGCAGGTTGTGTGGCATCACCTGGGCCATGAAGTCCCGCGCCTGCTGGTAGATGTCGGGGTTGTCGATGAGAATCTCGCTGATGTCCTTGCGCAGGTAGTCGCGGATGGCGCGGACGATGATGTTGCCTTCCTGGTAGATGAGGAAGGGGGCGCTACGTTCTTCGGCGGCCTTTTCGATGGCGCGCCACAGGTGCACCAGGTAGTCCAGGTCCCATTGGAGTTCTTCGACGCTCTTGCCCACTCCGGCAGTGCGGACGATGAGCCCCATGTTTTCGGGGATGTCCAGTTGCCGCATGGCCTCACGCACCTCGGCACGCTCTTCGCCTTCGATGCGCCGGGAGACACCGCCGGCACGCGGGTTGTTGGGCATGAGGACGAGATAACGTCCGGCGAGGCTGATGAAGGTGGTCAGGGCGGCCCCTTTGTTGCCCCGTTCTTCTTTCTCTACCTGGATGATGACCTCCTGCCCCTCGCGCAGGACATCCTTGATGTTGATGCGAACGCCGGGTTCAACGGCCTGCGAAAAGTAGGCGGGGGCGATTTCCTTCAGCGGCAGGAAGCCGTGACGCTCGGCGCCGTAATCCACGAAGGCGGCTTCCAGACTGGGCTCGATACGAGTGATGCGGCCTTTGTAAATGTTGGCCTTTTTTTGTTCCCGGTGGGCCAGTTCGATGTCCAGGTCCACCAGTTTTTGGCCATCGACGATGGCCAGCCGCAGCTCTTCGGGCTGCGTGGCGTTGAATAACATTCTCTTCATGTCGCTTCCTGATTCCTAAGCCCGGGCGCGACTCGGAACCGTTGGTTTCGTGTGCTCCAGGGAGCCATCGCTGTGCGCGGGAGTTGCGGCGACCCACGCCGCGGCCGGGCGAGGGGATCGCCAGGGCGGTGAACAGCGCGAGAATGAAGATGGTCGCTAGCGGCACGAATGCAGGTTCCAAGTCGAGCGTGTGGATGAGGGTGGCAGCGGCTCGGCCGCGGCCCGTTCAGGGCGGGTCATCATGATTCGGTCAGGCATTGAACGAGACGGGCAAATCCAGCTGCGCATCGCGCCGGACGAGGGGGTGGCGGAGGAGAGGCGCGGCCTTCCGCGGCCCGGTGTATCCGCGCGAATTGCGGGTTTGTCGTTCTTTTCAAGGCCTTGGCGAACGATGATGCCCCAAGGTTCTCATTCCGCCGGAATTTGTTTCCTGGCGGAGTGAATGAAAAACGGTCGTCGCTGTCTCATTAGGCCCCGGGAGGGGCGAAATCGTTCCGGAACTTGCTGAATTTCCAGCACGATTCCAGGCATGCACCAGCCAATATAACAGTATGCCGGATATCCATCAACGACTGACTCGGATAGAATAACTGCATGAATAATGCCGGAAAAAAGCCGCCCGTGCAGGCGGTTCGCCTGTTGAACGTCTCCGAAGAGGCGGCCGGACAGCGGGTGGACAATTTCTTGTTGCGAGAACTCAAGGGGGTCCCCAAGAGCCGCATCTATCGTTTGTTGCGCAAAGGGGAGGTGCGGGTCAATCGTGGACGGGTGCGCCCGGAATATCGCCTGGCGGTGGGGGACCAGCTGCGTATCCCACCGGTACGGGTGGCCGAACGGGGGCACCCCCCGCCGCAGCGGGAGCGCCTGCGCTGGCTGGATGAGGCGGTGTTGTTCGAGGATCAGCGCTTGCTGGTGCTGGCCAAACCGGCGGGTATGGCGGTGCACGGCGGCAGCGGTGTCCGTTACGGGATCATCGAGGCCGTGCGTGCCTGGCGGGACGACCTGCCGTTTGTGGAGTTGGTGCATCGCCTCGACCGGGATACCTCGGGGTGTCTGGTGATCGCCAAGCGGCGCAGTGCCTTGCGGGCCCTGCAGCAGGCCCTGCGTGAGGGGAGGGTGGTGAA